>WQWK01000111.1 GCA_009785395.1 Conexibacteraceae bacterium | reverse complement strand
GCGTTCGTGATCGGCGCCGAGCTGGTGACGGGCCGCGGCGTGCTCGAGCAGCACAGCGGCCAGGCGCTCGTCGAGCTGGCGCACCGGCTTGCGGACAACCCGCGCTTCGACTTCCTTTCGCTGACCGACAACCCGGGCGGCAACCCGATGATCGCCCCGGACATGCTTGCCAACCGCATGCGCGAGCTCGGCCAAGAGGTGGTCATGCACTTCGCCTGCAAGGACATGAACCGCAACGGGATCGAGAGTCGGGCCTGGAAGGCGGCCTCGGCCGGGCTGCACGACGTGCTCGCGCTCACCGGCGACTACCCGGTCGCCGGCCAGTCGGGGACCGCGGCGCCGGTGTTCGATATCGACTCGGTGGGGCTGCTGCACCTGCTCAGCGACATGAACGCCGGGGTCGAGGAGACCAGAGCACCAGACGGGCGCCTGCTCGGGACCGAGTTCTACCTGGGCTGCGTGGTCACCAACCACAAGCTCTATGAGCGCGAGGTGATGCCGCAGTACTTCAAGCTCGAGAAGAAGGCCCAGGCCGGGGCTCGGTTCGTGATCAACCAGCTCGGTTGGAACGCGCGCAAGGACAGCGAGCTCCTGCTGTGGGTGCGCAGCCGCGATCTGCCGCTGAAGCTGATCGCCAACGTCTACCTCCTGACCCGCGGTGTGGCTCGCGTGTTCCACTCCGGCAGGATCCCCGGCTGCGTCGTCTCCGACGAGCTGCTGGCGCAGGCGGAGAAGTACGGGGCGGGGGCGGACAAGGGCCGTGAGTTCTTCGTCGACCTCGCGGCCAAGCAGGTGGCGATCGCGCGCGGCCTCGGCTTCGACGGCGCCTACATCGGTGGCCACATGCCGGTAGGCACCTACGACGAGATCCTCGATCGGGCTTCGCGCATCACCGGCGACCAGTGGCGGGACGCGGCGCGCGAGGTTCGCTATGACCGCCCCGGCGAGTTCTACCTGTACGGACGCGACGCGGAGAGCGGGCTCTCGGACGGCGAGCCGCGCCCCGAGTACGTCGAGGACCGGCGCCGGCGCCGCACCGATCTCAAGGTTCCGGCCCGCTACAGGCTGAGCCGCGTCATGCACAACACCGTGTTCGCGCACGACGCGCCGCTGTTCAAGGTCGGCACCAGGCTGTACACGCGCATCGAGCAGGCGCCGCGATCGGTGCAGCGCGCGGCGCACCTGGCCGAACAGGCGGCGAAGGTGCCGATGTTCGACTGCCAGGACTGCGGCGACTGCTCGCTGCCGGACATCGCCTACGTGTGCCCGGAGGGCCCGTGCGCGAAGAACCAGCGCAACGGGCCGTGTGGGGGCACGCGCGACGGGCTCTGCGAGGTGTATGACAGCGAATGCATCTGGGCGCAGGCGTACGAGCGCCTGAAGGCCTACGGGGAGGAAGAGAGTTTGGTCCAGGGACCGGTCGTGATCAAGGACAACTCGCTGCGCGGAACCAGCGCCTGGGCGAACACATTCCTGGGCAGGGACCACAACAGTAAGAATGTCGCGGACCTACCGAACCCAACCGACCAGAAGGCCACTGAATGAGTCGATCGAACGTCGCACGGCTGCTGGTGTCGTGCCCCGACCGCGAGGGGATCATCGCCTCGCTCTCCTCCGCGCTGCGCGACGCGGGCGCCAACATCATCAGCTCCGACCAGTACTCCAGCGACCCGACCGGCGGCAGTTTCTCGCTGCGGATGGAGTTCTACGTCCCCAACCCTGACGACCGCTTCCCCGACCTGCAGCGGCGCCTGGCCGAGATCGCGACGCAGCTGGAGCTCGACTACAAGCTCATCGACTCCAAGCGGCCCAAGCGCGTGGCGCTGTTCGTCTCCAAGTACGACCACTGCCTGCTCGACCTGCTGTGGCGCTGGCGGCGCAACGAGCTCGACATGGAGGTCGTCGCGGTCGTCTCCAACCATCCCGATCTGCGGGAGGAGGTGGCGCGGTTCGGCGTTCCCTACCACCACATCCCGGTCACAAGGGAGACCAAGGCCGAGGCCGAGCAGGCGCAGATCGATCTGCTCGCCGGCGAGGTCGAGCTGGTCGTGATGGCGCGCTACATGCAGATCCTCTCGGCCAGCTTCCTCGCCAACATTGGCGCACCGGTGATCAACATCCACCACTCGTTCCTGCCGGCGTTCGCGGGGGCCGGTCCCTACCAGCGCGCCCATGACCGCGGCGTCAAGCTGATCGGCGCGACCGCCCACTACGCGACCGAGGACCTCGACGAGGGCCCGATCATCGAGCAGGACGTCGTGCGCGTGAACCACCGTTACGACGCCGCCGGGCTCGAGCGCGTCGGCGCCGATGTCGAACGGCTCGTGCTCGCGCGCGCGGTCGCCTGGCACCTGGAGGACCGCGTGCTCCTGCAGGGTCACCGTACGATCGTCTTCTGAGGAGCCCGGGTCATTCCAGAGAATCCCGGAGAATCCCAGAGAATCCGGAGAATCCCGGAGCATGAACGAGCAGCGATAGGAGCGGCCGATGACAGCGGAGTTGATCGACGGCAAGAAGGTCGCCGAACATGTGAAGGAGGAGGTCCGGGCGGCGGTCGCCAAGATGCCGGTGAAGCCCGGCCTGGCGACGATCCTCGTCGGCGACGACCCCGCCTCGGCCGTGTATGTCGGTTCCAAGCGGCGCACCTGCGTCGAGCTCGGGATCCGCGATCTGCACCAGCACCTGCCCGGTGACGTGAGCCAGGACGAGCTCGGGGAGCTGATCACCCGGCTTGGCCGCGACCCGCAGGTCACCGCGATCCTGCTGCAGCTGCCGGTCCCCAAGCACCTCGACGCGCAGGCGCTGATCGAGCTGATCCCGCCGGACAAGGACGTCGACGGCCTCTCGATCCTGAGCGGCGGACGCCTGGCACGGCACGTGCCCGGCCTCTACCCGTGCACGCCGCTGGGGGTGATGGAGCTGCTCGACGCCTACAAGGTGGACATTCGCGGATCAGACGTGGTCGTGGTCGGCCGCTCGCAGCTGGTCGGCTGGCCGCTCGCGCAGATGCTGCTGCAGCGTGACGGCACGATCACCAGCTGCCACAGCGGCACGCGCAACCTGCGCATGGTCTGCCGTCACGCGGACATCCTGATCGCGGCCGCCGGTGTGCAGGGGCTGATCACCGGCGACTACGTGCGCCCGGGGGCGACGGTGATCGACGTCGGCATCCATCGCACCGAGGACGGCCTCGTGGGCGACGTCGTGTTCGATGAGGTCGCCGAGCTCGCCGATCTGATCACGCCGGTGCCCGGCGGTGTCGGCCCGATGACGATCGCGATGCTGATGCGGAACACCCTGCGCTCGGCCGAGCTGCAGGGCTTTGACATGGGTGGCTCTGAGTCTGTCGCAGCATGAGCGGGGTCTGACCCGCAGCCCGCAGACGGCCTGGCCCGGAGCCCGCCGACCACCCGACCCGGAGCCCCGAGAGGTCGTGCATACAATGCGATCAATCTGCATGCAGAGAAATTAGAGAGAAGGAGAGAGAAAGTGGCACCGTCCAATCTTCAGGATGTGCTGGACGCCGCCGGTAACCCCGTCGAGCACCTGCGCAATTCGCAGCTGGGCACCTATATCTACCCCGTCGTCCCGGCCGAGTTCAGCAACTGGCGCCGCGAGCAGAAGGCCTGGCGTGAGACCGCCGTCCTCTATGACCAGAGCCACCACATGGTCAACGTCTTCCTCAAGGGGCCGGACGCGCTCAAGGTGATCGAGCGGACCGCGATCAACTCGGTTGCGAACTTCCCCGTCGACCGCGCCAAGCAGTACATCCCGACCGCCTCCAACGGCGGCGTGATCGGCGACGGCATCCTGTTCCACGACGCCGAGGACAGCTACATCTACGTCGGCCGCGCGCCGGCCGGCAACTGGCTCAAGTTCCACGCGGAGACCGGCGGCTACGACGTCGATTGCTTCTATGACGACCGCTCACCCTCGCGCCCGTACGGCAACCAGGTGACGCGCCGGCTGTGGCGCTTCGAGATCCAGGGCCCTAACGCCTGGCCCGTGATCGAGAAGCTCAATGGCGGCCCCGTCGACCAGCTCAAGTTCTTCAACATGGCGACGATGAAGATCGGCGGCGAGACCTACCCGACCCTGCGTCACGGCATGGCGGGCGCCCCCGGCCTGGAGATCTGGGGCCCGTACGAGTCCTACGAGCAGGTCCGCGACACGATCCTCGAGGCCGGCGCGGAGTTCGGCCTGCTGCCGGTCGGATCGCGCGCGTACTCCTCCAACACCCTGGAGTCGGGCTGGATCCCCTCGCCGTTCCCGGCGATCTACTCCAGCGACGCCGAGCGCGCCTACCGCGAGTGGCTGCCGGCCACCAGCTACGAGGCCATCCAGGTGCTCTCCGGCTCGTTCGTCTCTGACAACGTCGAGGATTACTACACCAACCCGTACGACCTCGGCTACGGCCACATCATCAAGTACGACCACGACTTCATCGGCCGTGACGCGCTCGAGGGTCTCGACCCCGATCAGCAGCGCAAGAAGGTGACGCTGGCCTGGAACGCCGACGACGTGGCCGAGATCTTCGCGTCGCTGCTGGACGTCGAGGGTCCGGGCTACCAGGTCTTCGACCTGCCGAACGCCAACTACGGCTCGTCGAACTTCGACTCGGTCGTGGATGCCGACGGCGCCGTCGTCGGCCTGTCGATGTTCAGCGGCTACAGCGCCAACGAGCGCCGCGCGCTGTCGCTGGCGACGATCGACCCGCGGATCCCGCTCGGCACCGAGCTGAAGGTGATCTGGGGCGAGCCCGAGGCGACCCGCAAGACCAACGTCGAGCCGCACATCCAGAAGGAGGTGCGCGTGGTGGTCTCGCCGGTCCCGTATGCCGTCACCGCGCGCACCGAGTACGCCGAGGGCTGGCGCACCACCGCGAAGTAGCACTGTCTGCTTGCCGGGGGTCCCGCTGGACCCCCGGCATCGGGTTTGCAGTCGCATGTAACATTTGACACGAAGTCCCTGAGGGTGTATGAACCTGTGCGTGGGATTGGGCACGACCGCATGGATCCTCGGCGTGGCTGCGCTGATCGCCCTGATGTTCGCGGGGGGTGAGATCATCATCGTGCCGGTGGCCGCGTTCGCGGTCATCGCGGCCGGCGCCTGGTACGTCATGTTCCACTGGATGGGGCTGGATCGTGAGGGCCAGGGCGCTTCCGGCGGGCCGCGCGAGTTGCGCACGCGGTCCCGAGAGGAGACGGCGCGCGAGCTGGGAGTCAACCATCTGAACGGGGGAGAGCTCCCGGGCGGCGCCGAGGGCGGCGACGAGAGTCCCTCCGCGCACCGCCTCGCCCTGCCGTGTCGTGATGGCACGCCGTGGGGTGACACCGATCAGCACTCGTCGTCCCAGCGGCTGCCGCTCGCGCGGCGCTGACAGCAGCCGCGCTCACGCGCTCCCAGGGAGCTCGCCGATCTCGCGGTGGTAATAGAGCTGCGGCTCGGTCTGGCCGGGGTCATGGTGGAGGTATCCGTGGCGCTCGTAGAAACGGCGCGCGTCGGTGTCCTCCCCGTCGACGTTGATCTCGAACAGCTCGCCGCCGCGCCGGCGGCACTCGTGCTCGGCGGCCTTCAGCAGCGCCGTACCGACGCCGTGGTTGCGTTCGCCCGGGACGACATATAGCTCATCGAGCAGGGCGACCGGTCCGCGATACCAGACGTTGGGCCGCAGCGTCACCAACGCCAGCCCGACGGCCGGATCGTCACCGGCCAGGAACGCGAGCACCGCACCGCCAGCGAGGAGCCGCTCGAGCCGAGTGGCGAGCACGTCTGGCCCCGGCGTCGGCGCGTCGAACTCGCGGTTGAAGCCGTCCAGCAGCTCGGCCACGACGGCGGCGTCGCCGGGGCCGGCGATCCGGACCGGGTTACGACTCTCGGGCATGTGACCAGCTGGCTCCGCCGGAGCCCTCTCATCCTGATCTCAGTCGTTGATGCCGATCATCACGTCTGATGCTTTGACCACCGCGGTGACGTTGCTGCCCTCGGTCAGGCCCAGCTCGCGGACTGCTTCCTCCGTGATCGAGGCCACCAGGCGAAGCCCGTTGGCGTCGAGCTCGACGTTGGCGATGGCCGCTCCGGCGGTGACCTTGGTGACACGTGCCGGGATCTGGTTGCGTGCACTGAGCTTCACGGCGTACCTCTCCTCTCGTGGTGGTGGGTACAAGCTAACGCGGACCGCGGCAAAGAAGAGCCGCACCCGCCCCTGCGGGCGGGTGCGGCTCGTTGGCGTGCGTTACCTCCTCCTCGCTAGCTGAACCGAGGCGCCAGCCCGGTGTCGACGAGCAGATCCCCAAAGCTGAACTTCGGCGTCTCCGGAGCGAGCGGGGTCAAGCTCGGATCAGGAGTGAAGTTCGTGTGGAAGATCGAGTTCGGCGTGTCCCAGAGCACGCGGAGGAACGTCTGCGCGACGATCGCCTTACCGACGCACCCGAGCGTCGCGTGGGCCTGCTGAGCCTCGGCGAGCACGTAGTACAGCAGCGGCGTGCCGGTGTTGAACACCGCGTCGCTGGTCGGGTTGATCGATGCTGCCGGGATCACCGGGCAACCGAGTTCCTGCGCGATCGCCTGGCCGGACGCGAGCCCGTCGTAGTTGCCGCGGGCGAAGTCCCGCGAGATCAGATCGCCGGTTCCGTTACAGACCGGGTCGGCCTGGTCGGGGCAGCCCGCGATCGCCTCGGCCGGAAGGTTGAACAGCGCGGGGCTGATCGTCGTCTGCGTTGCTCGTGCGAAGT
>WQWK01000110.1 GCA_009785395.1 Conexibacteraceae bacterium | reverse complement strand
GTTTCCAGCCGGCGAGCTCGCCCCGCTTGACGCGCTCGCGCGCGGCGCGCCCCGCCGCACGCGACTCGGCCGTGCTGGGCAGGCCGATGTGGATCGAGGAGGATGCCGCGTCCGCGTTCACCTGCCCTGCGATCCTAACCGCCCGCGGCCGCCGCGCGGTTGCGCTCGTGGATCCGCTTCTGCTCCCCCGACCGGCGCCCGTCTGGAAGCTTGGCGTCGCCGTCCTCGGCGAGCTCTTCGACGTAGGCCACGTCCTCGGCGAGGATCTGCAGCGCACGGTCCCGCGTCAAGGGAGCGCCGTGCCCGGGAACCACGGTCGCGGCCCTGTTGACCAGCGGTGAGAGCCGGAACAACGTCTCCCGGTAGGCCGCGAGCGAGCCGCCCGAATCAGCCGAGATCATCGGGATCTCCACCGGCGAGAGATAGTCGCCGCAGATCAGCACCTGCGCCCATGGCGCCCAGAAGGCGACGCCGTCACGGGTGTGGCCGTCGGCCGGGTACAGCTCGAGCTCGTTGACGGTCTCCGAGCCGATCGAGATGCGTCCGGGCGTCGGCAGCGCCTGGAACTCGGCGAGCCCCAGCGGCCTGCGCCCATCCACGTACCACTCGGAGTCGAACTCGCGCAGCCGCCGCTGCGGCGTCCCGAGCTCGTGGTTGAGTCGCGCGGCCGAGGACTCGCACAGGCCGAGCGAGTGATCGGGGAAGGCGAGCTTGCCGAGGAGGTGGTCCCAATCGGCGTGCGTGGCGAGCAGCCCGCTGACCGGGAAGCCGGTCTGCTCGAACAGCGCCGGGAGCGCGTCCAGTTCCTCCGGCAGCACGGGCGAGTCGATCACGAACCCCTCGTCGCCCGAGCGCACCGCCGTGCAGGTCGTCTGCCACACGCCGGAGACGACGACGATCACGTCCTCATGTACCGCCAGCGCGCGCATCGCGTCAGGCCGCCGGGGCCGCCGCGGCCGGGGCCGGGGCCGGGCCAGCCGGGGGCAGCAGCACCGACGACGGCCACTCGGGGCCGTATAGAAGCTCCACGTCGACCGCTCGCAGCTCGTCCGAGTCCAGCGGCGGCGCGCCCGTCCCCGGGTTGCGGACGTAACGCGGATACGCGCCGGATGAGACCTGGAGGCGGATGCGGTGGCCCGCCGCGAAGCGGTGCGCGATCGGCCACAGATCAAACTCGACGCGCCACGACCCGTCCGCCGCCTGCTCGAAGCGCTCGGGTGCGACGCTCGCGAGCGCGTCGCACACGTTCCACGAGGCGCCGCCCGGGTCGACGTCGCAGACGCGCGCGAACAGGTCGAAGTGCGGCTCGCTCCCGCGTGCCCACAGCTGCACCCGCACCGGGCCGATCGCCTCGAGCGTCGCATCCAGGGGCTCGCTGGTGAAGGTGATCACGTCGGCGCGCGCCTCGAGCGGCCGGTTGTCACGGACGGGCTTGGTCGTGACCATCACCGGACCGCCGAGCGCGGGGGTCGGGTCCTGCGGGTCGTAGCGGTAGCGGCGGCTCCCGCCCGCCCCGGCTCCGGCCTCGCCCGCCGCCCCCGTCGTCGGCGCCTCCCACCCGAGGCGGTCCGCGCCCGTGATCCACAGCTGGCGCGGGGCGCCCTCGGTCGGGGGCCAGCGCTCGAACGCCCGCCAGCCGCCCCCCGTCTTCTCACCGGTCACATACAACTTCACCACCGCCGGATCGATCAGCCGCGTGTCGCCGAGCAGATGGCCGCGCAGCCAGGCCAGCCCGTAGCGCACCCCCTCCCCCACGAGGCCCTCCTGCGTGTGCGACCACGGGCCGATGATCAGCTGCGGCGGCCGGCCGGCGTTCTGCAGCGCGGTGAAGTCCTCCAGCTGCCACGGCAGAAACGCGTCATACCAGCCGCTGGTCATCTGCACCCGCGCCGTCACCTCAGGCACACGCGAGGAGAAATCGCGCTCCGCCCAGAAGTCGTCGTCACGCCGCGGCGCTGACATCGCCGCACGGAACCAGCCGACCTCATGGCCCGTGATCCGGCTGTCGAGGTCCCCGAGCGAGGTCCCGGAAACGAGCGGACGCAGCGTCACCAGCCTGGCCAGCATCGGCAGCGGCTCCGGGTGGCGTTCCTGCAGCTCGATCAGCGTCAGCCACTGGGCCGAGGTCTCGAGCGCCATGCTCCCGCCCGGGAAGCTCTGGCCGTGGAACTGGGAGGCGCTCCCGTGGATCGAGAGCGCAGCCAGGTCATCGCCGGCATCGGCGGCGATCGCCCACTGCACGAGGCCGAGATAGCTCTCGCCGATCATCCCGATCGGCCCCGAGTGCCACGGCTGCTCCCGCAACCAGCGCAGCGTCGCCAGGCCGTCCTCGCGCTCGTCGAACGGGTTGAACGTCCCCTCCGAGCCGAACGTGCCGCGCACGCTCTGCATCACCACCTGGAGGCCTCGCTCCGCCAGCAGCCGGCCGTACATGAGCCCGAAGAACTCGCGGCGTCCGTAGCAGGAGCGGACCAGCACGGTCGGCTGCGGCTGCTCGCGCGACGCCCGTGCGACCCAGCGGTCGGCCAGCAGCACCGCCCCATCGTCCATCTCGGCCCGCAGGTCCCGCTCGCACACCACATCGAGCGTCTGCGCCTGCGGCAGGTGCCACCGTCGAGCGAGGATCTCGCCGAGGAGGCTCACCTCACACCTCGGCCGCCGATGTGATCACGGCCAGCGTGTCACCCATCGACACGGCGGCACCGACCTCGACAGGGAGCTCCACGACCACCCCGGACTTGTGGGCGGTGATCTCGTTCTCCATCTTCATCGCCTCGATCACACAGATCAGTGCACCCTCCTCGACGGTCGCTCCCTGCTCCACGGCGACCTTGAACACGGTTCCCTGTAACGGTGACTCCAGTGTGTCACCGGTGCCGTTGCTGCTCGCCGCGGCACGTGGAGCGCGCCGCGGTGCCGGGCGCGATCCGGAGCCCGGTGTGGGCGCTGCACCGCTGCTGCTGGTTAGCGGACCAGCAGCAGCGACCTGACCTATGACCTTGACGTCAAAGCGCTTACCCGACACCTCCACGGTGTAGTCCCGTTCGGCCGTGGGGGGCTCGCCTTCGGCGGGCTTCTCGGCCTTGGGGAAGGCGAGTGTCTTCAGCCAGGCCCGGTCCTCGATCAGGTCGCGGGCGGTCTCCGCGCGCGCCCACTGCTGCGTCTGCAGGATCGCCGTGTGGAACGGCAGCAGCGTCTTCAGCTCGCCGATCTCATACTCTCCCAGCGCCCGCACCATGCGGCGGGTGGCCGCTTCACGGTCACTGTCCCAGACGATCAGCTTCGCGATCATCGGGTCATACATCGGTGAGACCTCACTGCCCGGACCGACACCCGAGTCGACCCGCACGCCCGGGCCGGCAGGCTCGCGATATGCACCGATCCGGCCTGGCGCGGGCGCGAAGTTCTTGGACGCGTCCTCGGCGTTGATGCGGCACTCGATCGCGTGCCCGCGCAGGACAACCTGATCCTGCGTGAGCGAGAGCGGCTCACCGGCGGCGACGCGGATGCCCTCCTTGACGATGTCGATCCCGGTCACCATCTCAGTGACACAGTGCTCGACCTGCACCCGCGTGTTCATCTCGAGGAAGTAATACTCACCGTCCTGCAGCAGCCCCTCGATCGTGCCGGCGCCCGCGTAGGCGACGGCCGCGGCGGCGTCGGTCCCGATCTTGCCGATCTTCTCACGCATCCCGGGAATCGCCTCGACGGCGGGCGCCGGCGCCTCCTCGATCAGCTTCTGGTGGCGGCGCTGGAGCGAACAGTCACGCTCGCCGAGGTGGATAACGTTGCCGTGCTTGTCGGCGAGGATCTGCACCTCGACGTGACGCGGGTCCGGCAGGTAGCGCTCCAGGTAGACGGTCGCGTCGGAGAAGAACTTCTCGCCCTCGCGCGCGGCACCCTCGAACGCCGCCTCCAGCTCGTCCTCTGAGAGCGCGACCCGAAAGCCCTTGCCGCCCCCACCGCCGGCGGCCTTGACCGCCACCGGATAGCCGATCTGCTCGGCGATGATCGCCCGCGCCGCGTCGACCGACTCGACCGGCGAGGTGGTGCCCGGCACGATCGGCACCCCGGCGGCAGCCATCAGCTCACGCGCGCGCGTCTTCGAGCCCATCGCCTCGATCGCGCTCGCCGAGGGGCCGATGAACTCGATCCCGCGCTCCTCCAGCGCGGCCGCGAAGCCGGCGTTCTCGGCGAGGAACCCGTAACCCGGATGCACCGCCTGCGCGCCCGAGCGCTCCACCACGCCGAGCAGCTTCTCGACGTTCAGGTAGGACTCGGCCGCAGGCCCCGGACCGAGCAGATACGCCTCGTCGGCGCGGCTGACGTGCGGGGCGTCACGGTCGAGCTCCGAGTAGACCGCGACGGTCGCGACCCCCAGCTCCTCACACGCGCGGATGATGCGGACGGCGATCTCCCCGCGGTTCGCGACCAGAATTTTGCTGAACATGCGGCGCTCGACTTTACCGTCCGGTCCTGATTTGGAGATTCGGGACACTAGAATCCTGCGCGTGACGACGCTTCCGGAGGCGCATCCGGGCCCCGCGCGCCGCTTGAACCTGGAGGCGATCAAAGCCGTTCTGAGCGACGCCTCGCGGGTCCGCTACACGATCTACCTGTACCTGGCATCGCGGGTGCTGTTCCTGCTGATCGGCGCGATCGAGCTGCTCGTCGTCCATATCGCCTCCCCGCACGCCGCGCTCGGCAGCGGCACCGGCCAGCTGCTGGACCACGCGTCACTCGGCAGCGAGATGTCCAACTGGGACGGCTACTGGTACCTGAAGATGGCGGCGGAATGGTTCCCGCACTCGCTGCCGATGCACGCCGGCCAGTACTCGACGCTCGGGTTCATGCCGCTCTATCCGGCCCTGATCTGGCTGGTGTCGCACGTCACCTTCATCGGCAACCTCGGGGCCGGCATCGCGATCTCGATGATCGCGGGCGGGATCGCGACGGTGCTGATCGGCGGGCTCGCCGAGCAGTGGTGGGGTGAGCAGGCGGCCCGCCGGGCGATCCTCTTCTGGTGCCTGTTCCCCGGCACGATCGTCTTCTCGATGGTCTACAGCGAGGGCCTGACCCTGTCCCTGATGGCCGGCTGCCTGATCCTGCTGCAGCGCAAACGCTGGTTCTGGGCGGGCGTCTGCGCGGCGTTCGCGACGGCGATCGCCCCGACCGCACTCGCGGCCGTGCCGGTCTGCGCCGTGGCCGCGCTCCAGGAGATCCGGGCGCGCGGATGGGACGACCGGGCCGCGCGCAGGGCGTTGATCGCGCCGATCATGGCGCCGCTGGGCGCCGTCGGCTTCGCCATCTTCCTGTGGTTCTGGACCGGCACGCCGCTCGCCGACTACACGGCGCAGCACGTCGCCTGGTCGGAGTCCACCACGCCGCTCGCGATCCCGCGCGTGTTCGGCTCCCTGATCCACCAGATGTACATCTCGGGCGTCGGCGGGCACGGGCCCGGCGGCATCGACCTCAACGGCGTCGCCGCGCTGCTGGGCACCGCTTTCCTGTTCTGGGGTTTCAAGCTGCTCTGGGAGCATCGCGAGCGCGTGCCGCTCACCGCCTGGGTGTGGACGGTGTGCGTCTCGGTGCTGGCGCTCACGTCGGCCAAGACGCCGCCGAACCCGCGGCTGCTGGTGCTCGCCTTCCCCGTCGTGATCGTGGTCGGCGCCGTGCTCAGCGAGCGCGGCTACCTGCGGGCGATGAAGTACAACGTCGCCGCCACGCTGGTGATGTCGCCGCTCACGTTCGTCGGGATGTGGCTGCGGCCCTGACTGACGTCCGCGGGAGCCGGCGGTACGGCGGCTCAGCGGTACAGCAGCCGCACCTCGACGCGTGAGGCCCAGCCGAAGTCGCGCTCGCTCGTGTGCGGGTAGAGCCGGAGCAGCCCCTTCTCCAGCGTGCGGTAGCGCACGAAATTGGCCCGCGACTGGGGGGTGCCTCCGTGTGCGCGGCCGGCATGGCTCGAGATCAGCCAGAGACGCGGGCAGGCGCTGGCGATGCTGGCCCGCTGGCCAGCATCTACCGAGACGTAGTCCTCGACGTAGGGCCTGACGCTGCTCCAGGCGAGTGCCGGCAGGGCCGGAGTCAGGCTCGCACCGGCGCCGCCGCCACGCGACAGCAGGTAGTAGTCGAACGGCTCACGACCGTCGCTCGGGTAGAAGGCCACACAGGCGGGCTCGCTGGTGGGCGTCGCTCCGAGCACGTACGCGGTTGCGGCGTTCCACGGCTCGGGCGAGGTGCCGTAGCTCGGGATCAGCTGCAGCAGCCGCAGCGCGAGCAGCACCGCCACGCCGGCGACACCGAGCGTCGGAGCCACCCGGCGCAGCACGGCGGCCGCGCCCGGGGAAAGCACCCCGGTCACACCCGAGCCCCGTGCCGCCGCCAGACCGGGGCCCAGCAGCAGCCAGGCGAGGAGCAGCGCGACGGCCGGCATCACCAGGATCGTCACCCGCGCCAGCTCGACCGGCTCGCCCGCCCCGTAGGCGCCCAGCGCGAGCACCGTCGGGATCACGAACCAGGAGAGCAGGATCAGCACGGGCAACGCCCTGCGTCCGTCACGCACGGCCGCATAGGTGGCCGTGAGCAGCGCGACCAGCAGCACCGGCCCCGTCACCAGCGCGGCGAGGACCGTCGTCGACGTGTGGTGGAAGTTCGGCGGCATGCCGGCCGACAGCAGCGTCAGACCCGCCTGCACGGCGATCTGCATGCTCAGCGGCGTCACCCAGAACAGCTG
>WQWK01000109.1 GCA_009785395.1 Conexibacteraceae bacterium | reverse complement strand
TCAGTGGGCGCTGGCGATCGACGCGGCGGGCTACGTGAGCGCGTATCGACCCGACCTCCTCGAGCAGCTCGGCCTGGGACCGCCCGCGACGTGGGAGGACGTGTTCGTGCTCAGCGAGCGCGCGCAGGCGCAGGGGATGTCGATCGCGCTCCCCAACCAGCCCGTGGACACGATGACCTCGCTGCTCACGCTGATCGCCAATTCCGGGACGCAGCCCTATGCCGGGGAATTCGAGATCGCTGAGCGCGATCTCATGCTTGAGAAGCTGAGCCTGCTCGTGAGGCTCTCCGGCGTGAGCCCGGCCGATGCGTACGGCTGGAACCCCATACGCCTGCTCGACGAGATGGCGAGCACGGACGCCCTCGTCTACAGCCCCATGCTGTTCGGCTATTCGAACTACAGCCGGCCCGGGTTCCGGGAGAACCTCGTCAGGTTCGCACCCGTCCCGTCGGCCGGCCTGGGCGGCATCGGCGGGGTGATCGGCGGCGCTGGAATCGCGGTGTCGGCACGCTGCGCGGATCTGGAGGCCGCCGGCTCCTACCTGGAGTTCGTCGCGGGGCCGGAGATTCAGCGGACCGCGTACGTGGACGCCGCGGGCCAGCCCGGTCACCGCGCGGCATGGCTGGACCCGCACGCCAACGCGATCACGGGTGACTACTTCCTGGACACACTTCCGGGGCTGGACGCGGGATTCCTGCGTCCGCGCTACCCGGGGGCCCTGCTCGTCCAGAACCAGGGAGGCGACCTCCTGCACGGGTTTCTGCGCTCCGGTGGCGAGCCGCAGGAGATCCTCGATGTGCTCGACGGGCTCTACCGCGAGTCCCTGGCGGCCGATGCCCACTAGCGCGGGCGCGCGTCGCGGGCCCTGGGACGCGATCGAGCTGAACAGCTCAGGGCTGACGGTGACCCTGCTGCCCGAGAAGGGCTGCGATGTCTACGAGCTGATCGATCGCGCCAGCGGTATCGACCTGCTCCTGAAGACCCCGTGGGCGCCGGGGCGACGGACCACAGTCGCAGCGGACTCCTTCTCCGGCTGGATCGAGAGCTATCCGGGTGGCTGGCAGGTCCTGCTGCCCAATGGCGGCGACGCGGCCATTGAGCACGGGGTCGAGTGGGGCTTTCACGGCGAGGCCGGCCGGGTGCAGTGGCAGGTCGACGAACTGACCGAGTCCGGCGCGCGCTGTTCGACGCGCCTGGTCACCGCGCCGCTGATGCTGCGCCGCGTGATCACGGTGAAGGACTGCGAGCTGACGGTCGACGAGACCGTCGAGAACACGAGTGACTCCGTCGTCGAGGTGATGTGGGGCCACCACCCCGCGTTCGGCCCGCCCTTCCTGGAGCCCGGTGTCACGATCGCGACAAGCGCAAGGACCTTCGTCACCGACGAGAGGGACCCGGGCACCGATCTTCCAGCCGGGACCGCCTGCGACTGGCCGCGTGTGCCGCTTGTCAGTGGAGGGGTCGCCGACCTCTCGACGCTTCCGCCGGCCGGCGAGCGACGCGCCGTGCTCGGCTACCTGACCGATTTCCTCGACGGCTCGTACTCGCTCACGAACCATCGGCTCGGCCTCGAGGTCGAGTTCCGCTGGCCGCTCGAGCTGTTTCCGGCCGCCTGGTTCTGGCAGGAGCTGCGCGCAACCCCAGGGTTTCCCTGGTTCCGGCAGATCTACACGACCGCGATCGAGCCAAACACCAGCTGGCCGGCGCACGGTATCGCGAACCTTCGGGCCAAGGGGCGACGGCTGCTGCCCCTGCACCCGGGGACGGCGCGCCATGCTTCGCTGCAGATTGAGGTCAGGCGCCGCTCTGCCTCTCACGGCGAGTGATAATGTCGGATAAACAGGCTTAACGGGACGAGATGACCAGGAGAGTGATGCGCAATGCCGGGCCTTTTTGACTCGAAAGTCGTCCTGGTCACCGGCGCAGCGATGGGACTGGGCGCGGCGATCGGGCACGCGTTCGCAGGCGCCGGGGCGTCGGTGGGACTGCTCGACATCGACGAGCACGGCCTTGCCGCAACGGCGCGTGCGATCGAGCAGGAGGGCGGCTCGGCCGTTTCGATCGTGGGCACGGTCTCGTCGGCGGCCGACGCTGGGCGGGCGGTCCAGACCGTGGCCGAGCGGTTCGGCGGTCTCGATGTCCTCGTCAGCAACGCGGGCGTTGTCCGCTACGGCGCGATTCCGGACTTCCCCGAGGAGGACTGGGACTTCGTGCTCAACACGAACCTCAAGGGCATGTACCAGATGGCCCGAGCCGCGATCCCGGAGTTGCGCAGGCGGGGTGGCGGAGCGGTCGTGAATGTCGCGTCGGTGCAGGCGTATTGGAGCCACCAGGGCGCGGTCGCCTACTCGGCGTCCAAGGGCGGCATCGTCGCGTTCACGCGCTCGCTCGCGCTCGACCACGCGCATGAGCGCATCCGCGTGAACGCGGTGGCGCCGGGCACGGTCCTGACACCGATGGTGCGGGACGCGGCGCAGCGCGCGAACCCCGAGGACCCTGAGGCGGCGCTGGCGGAGTTTGCACGGACTCACCCGATGCGGCGCCTGATCATGCCCGAGGAGGTGGCCGCGGTCGTGCTCTTCCTGGCAAGCGGTGGCGCCAGTGCGATGACCGGCGCCACCGTGCCGGTCGACGGAGGCTTGTTGGCCGGGAACACGTCGTGGGATATCGAGAGCGGAGCCGACGTCGCGAGCGGAGCCGACATCGACAGCGGAGCTGACGCATGAGCGGCCCGCTGGAAGGTATCCGCGTGCTCGATTTCACCGCGCTGGTCCAGGGGCCGATGGCGACTCAGATCCTTGGCGACCTGGGCGCCGATGTGATCAAGCTGGAGAAGCTCGGCGGCGAGTGGATGCGCCATTGGGGCATCCTCAACGGCACCTCTCACGCGGAGACCGACTCCTTTCTCGCGTTCAACCGGAACAAGCGCAGCGCAACCGTCGATCTGCGCGACGAGCAGACCCGCGACCGCGTGCTCGAGCTTGCCGGGCAGGCGGACATCATCGTCGAGAACTTCCGGCCCGGGGTGATGGCACGGCTCGGTCTGGGATACGACGCGATTCGGGCGGTCAATCCCCGGATCATCTACGCGTCGTCATCCGGCTACGGCCAGAGCGGACCCTATGTCAAGCGCCCGGGTCAGGATCTGCTGGTCCAGGCGCTCAGCGGCGTGATGTTCCTCACCGGGACGGAGGCCGATCCGCCCACGGCGATCGGAGTTGGGATCGTCGACCAGTACACCGCGCTGCACATCGTCGTGGGGGTCCTCGCCGCGCTGCGCCACCGCGAGGTGACGGGCGAGGGACAGCACGTTGAGGTGGACCTGTTCACCTGCGCTGTGGCGATGCAGCAGCAGGAGCTGACGTTCTACAACAACCACGGTTTCCTGCCGCCACGGCCGCAGGAGAACCTCGGCTCCGTCTGGGCGACCGCGCCGTACGGGATCTACCCGACGGCCGACGGACACATCGCGATCGCGATGACGCCGTGTCCGCAACTCGCGCAGGCGCTCGGGCAGCCGTGGCTGGCGGCCTTCGACACACTCGAGAAGATGATCGACTCACGGGCCCGGATCTATGAAGGTCTGTCAGAGCATTTCCGGAGCGCGACGAGTGCCCATTGGATCGAGGTCCTGCTTGCTCACGACGTCTGGTGCGGGACCGTTCAGAACTACGAGCAGCTGATGGAGGACCCGCAGGTCGAGCACGCTCAGATGTTCTGGACCGTGCCCGTGGGAGACGCCGAGGGCGACTTCCTGACCCCGGGCTCGCCGATCACGTTCTCGGCGTCGCCTGCGCGCCTGCGCCGCGGCGTTCCCCGGTCGGGCCAGCACACCGACGAGATCCTCAACACGGCGTCACCCTGGGTGCGATGAACACCGTGCCGGGACACTCGAGCGCGTCGGGCGCGTCGGGCGCGTCGGGCGCGTCGGGCGCGTCGGGCGCGTCGGGCGCGTCGGGCGCGTCGGGCGCGCCGAGCGCGACACATGACGCGATCGCGGTCGGCGAGAGCCTGCTGCGCATGAGCTGCGCCGTCGGCGAAAGTCTCGAGCGGGCCCCCCGGCTTGCGGTCCACGTCGGCGGCACCGAGGGGAATGTCATGGGCCTCCTCGCCCAGCTGGGGCACCGCGCAGCGCTGGTCACCTGCCTACCCGACAGCGGCCTGGGGAGGAAGGTGGCGGCCGAGTACCGCCGTGTCGGGATCGACACCAACGCCATGATCTGGCGCGGCGAGGGTCGTGTGCCGCTGTACTTCGTGGAGCCCGCAGCGCCGCCGATCCCGGCCAGCGTCATCTACGACCGCGGACACTCGTGTTTCGCCGGCCTGAAGGTGACAGAGGTCGACTGGGACGTCGTCGCGCGCTCGCGCCTGCTGCACGTCACAGGCCTCACCGCGTCGCTTCACGAGGGCGCACGCGCGCTGCTCGACCAGGCGATCGCCGTGGCTCGCACGAACCAGCGGCAGATCAGCATCGATGTGAATTACCGCAGCCAGCTTGCGAGTCCGGGCGAGCTCTGCGACTGGCTGTCACCGTGGCTCGACACGGCAGATGTCATCTCCTGTGCAAGCCGCGACGCGGTCGCGGTGTTCGGGCTGAGCGGAACGGCCGCTGAGATCGCCGCGGGCCTCGCCGACCGCTTCCGGTCACCGGTTGTGATCGTCTCTGACGGTCCCGCAGGGGCGGTGGCGTATGTCAAGGGCGCGATCCTCAGCGCCGCGGCGCCCAGCGTCGACGTCGTCGACCGGATCGGGGCCGGCGACGCGCTCATCGCGGGCTTCCTGCACGGGTACCTCGGCGGCGACCCGGAACTGGGACTGCAACTCGGGGTGACGGCCGCCGCGCTTGCGCTCAGCCGTCACGGTGACCTGCTGACGACGTCACTGCCCGAGCTCGCGGAGCTGGCACACGGCCTGGGCAAGGACATCATCAGGTGAGCGACGCCGTCACCGAGGCCACGAGCCACCGGCGATCCCGTGGCCGCCGTCCGAGGTGATCACCTGCCCGTTGATGAAGGCCGCGTCCTCCGAGAGCAGGACCGAGACGAGCGCGGCGGCGTCGGTTGGCTGCCCGGCACGGCGCAGTGGATTCCGTTGGGCGGCCTCCTGCTCGATCTCCGGCGTCATCCAGCCGCTCTGATTCGGTCCCGGGTTGATGGCGTTGACCGTGATCGCCCTTGGGCCCAGCTCGGTCGCGGCCGAGTAGGTGATCCACTCCAGCGCGCCCTTGCTGGCGGCGTAGGCGATCGCGCCCGTCTGTGGCGGACCGCTGGCGAAGATGACGATACGCGCGGGCGTCTGCGCCGGGGGTTGCTCGAGCGTCCGCGCCGGGGGGACCGTCTGCTCCGGGACTTGCTCGGCGAACGCTCTCATCAGCAGCAGCGACCCACGCACGTTGATCGCGAGGTGGCGGTCGATCAGATCCGGCGTGACGTCGAGCAGACCGCCGCCGGAGTCGTGGGCGTGGGCGATGACCAGCGCCGACAGCGGGCCGACCAGCCGGCGTGCCGCGTCGATCAGGCGTGCGGGCTCAGCCGACTCCGAGAGGTCAGCCTGGATGTCGGTCGTTGTCTGCGCGTCGATGCCGGCGTGGTGCTCGGTGTCGTAGGGGGTCCAGCCTGCCGTGACGACGCTGTGGCCGTCACCACGCAGGCGCTCGGCCACAGCCGCTGCGATCCCGGCCCTGCGGCTGACGCCGGTGATCAGCACGGTTGCCACCGTTCGAGCCTACCTGTCCGCAGGCGCGTCAGGGATGTTGCCGGCGTGCGCGTTAGGGATGTGCGTTCAATTCCTGAAGATCTACCGAGATAGGCCCTAAGCTCACCGGCCGACGGTCCTCGCGGTGTCATGCTGACCCGGGGCGACCGAGGTGAGAATGCGCAAACCACGCAGCAGACAGCAGCTGATCAGACTGTGTAGGCCGGGGCTCATCGCGGCGGGGCTGCTCGCGCCCGCGTTGACGGCGCCCGGCGCCGCGTCGGCGGCCACCAATTACGGCACGACCCGGCCACTCGCCGCGATCGCCCGCAGCATCGGCAACGTCGACGTGTACTGGCGGGGCTCCAACGGATACCTTGACGAGAAGGTGGAGTCCGGGGGCGTCTGGCGGCCCCCGGTGCAGACCCCGATCGGAGGCCTCCTCTCCAGCCCCACCGCGACGATCGGCTCACACGGCTATGACTACGTCTTCTGGGAGGGGACCGACCGCAACCTGTGGGAGGCGGCCGCCGGCCCCAGCGGGTGGATCGGACCGACGAAGCTCGGCATGGGCCCGCTCGGCTCGCAGCCCGCCGCGGCGTCGATCCCGAACTCGTCGGGTGTCGCCGAGATCGACGTCTTCTGGATGGGCGACGGCACCGGCGCGAACCTGTGGCAGGCCGACTACCTGACCTCGACGGGCAAGTGGACCGGGCCGACCTACCGCGCCATGGGCCCGCTGGGCTCGGCCCCCACCGCCACCGAGCAGCAGACCTCCGCCGGCCCCCAGATCCAGGTCTTCTGGAAGGGAACCGACAACGCGTTGTGGGAGGGCTACACCAGCGGCGGCAGCACCTGGACCGGCCCGAAGAGCCACGGGATGGGGCCGCTCGGCTCCGCCCCGTCCGCAGCTTCGTTGAGCTACGGGAAGGAGATCGTGTTCTGGGCGGGCACGACCACGACGCTGTGGCAGGGCAACTGGGACAGCGCGAGCTGGAACGGACTCGACCTCAACGGGCCGAACTCGGTCGGGTTCGGGCCGATGGCCT
>WQWK01000108.1 GCA_009785395.1 Conexibacteraceae bacterium | reverse complement strand
AGTGAGCGACCATACCTCTGGGTCGTGGCCTTCGGACTGCGGCATCCCGAGACCGTCGGCAGCGCCAGACCCAGCGTCTACCAGCTCGCCCACGAGCGCCTGTAGAACCGATGCCTTCAGGTTCCCCGGGCGGGCCTGTGAGGGTGACGGGAAGGAAATCCACCCCGGGAGTGGGTTTCCTTCCCGTCACCGCAGGTCGATGGCAGCCCGCGCAATGCACAGCGCGACCGCGATGCGGTCGGCGAGCGAGGCGACGTGCACGTGCTCCTGCGGCGTGTGTGCGCCCCCGCCCCGCGGGCCGAGGCCATCAACGGTCAGCGGGATGGCCGGCGCGAAGTGGCTGGCGTCGCTGGCGCCGCCGCGCGCGCGCGGCACGATCGGCCGTCCGAGCAGCTGCGAGGCCGCCGCCAGCAGCGGCGCTGCCGACGCCTCGGAGTCCATCGCCGGCCAGACGCGCTCCATCACCGCCTCGAGCCTGGCGCCGCCGACCTCGGACGGTACGGCCGCGACCGCGAGCGCAAAGGCGGCGGTGTGCTTGGCGCGCATGTCGCAGATCAGCTCGCCGGCGGCCGGAACGACGTTGAAGGCCTCGCCCGAACGGACCACCGTCGGCACGACCGTGAGCTGGTGCTCCCCGTGCGGGTCGTTGACCGCGGCGATCGTGAGCGCCGCCTGCGCCAGCGCCAGCAGCGCGTTGCGGCCGTCCTGCGGGGCGGAGCCCGAGTGCGCCGCCCGCCCGGTCGCGAGCACGCGCATGGTGCCCGCGCCCTTGCGGCGCACGATCACGCCGTCCTGCCCGTCCTCGCTGACCTCCCCGGCCTCGAAGCACAGGCAGGCGTCGTAGCCGGAAAAGCGGTCCACGTGGCGGAACGGGGCGATCCGCCACTCCTCGTCGCAGACGAGCAGCACCGACAGCTCGGCGAAGTCCGCCGGCGAGCGCGCGCACTCGCGCGCGACCGCGAGCGCGATCGCGACCCCGCCCTTCATGTCAGCCGTGCCCGAGCCGTAGAGCCGCTCACCGTCCGCGCGCGGGCCCTCGTGATCGGCGTGCCCGACCACCGTGTCGAGGTGGCCGAGCAGCAGCAGGCGGCGGCTGCCGGTACCGGCGAGCGTGAGCAGCAGATCGGGCGCGCAGCGCTCGGTCGAGCACGGCAGCCGCTCGGTCTGCCAGCCGTCGAGGAAGGCCTGGCACAGCACGATCGCCTGCTCGGTCCCGTCGAGCTCGCCGCTCGGGGTCGAGATCGCGACCAGCTGACGCATCTCGTCGAGCACGCGTGGCGCCAGCTCGGCGCCCAGCGCAGCGAAATCCCGGCTCATGCGGCGCGGCTCATTCGGCGAAGGTAGCGCGGAGACGCGGATGCCGGGCCGCGCCCGCCTCGTCGAGCCTGCGCACCGGTGTCGTGTAGGGCGCCCCGCGCGCGATCTCGGGATCCTCGGCGGCCTCCCGCAGGATCGTCGCGACGATCGTGGCGAAACGGTCGAGCGTCTCGCGCGTCTCGGTCTCCGTCGGCTCGATCAGCAGCGCCTCCTCGACGATCAGCGGGAAGTACACCGTGGGCGGGTGCACCCCGTGGTCGAGCAGCCGCTTGGCGACGTCCAGTGTCCTGATGCCGAGCTCGCGCTTCATCGGCCCCCCGGAGAGCACGAACTCGTGCATGCACAGGCGGTCATAGGCGGCCGGCAGGTGCTCGAGGACACCCTCCTCGCGCAGCCGCGCGAGCAGGTAGTTGGCGTTCAGCACCGCAACCTCAGAGACCTCCCGCAGGCCCGCCGCGCCGAGCGAGCGGACGTACGCATAGGCACGCACGAACACCCCGTAATTGCCCTGGAAGCCGCGCAGGCGGCCGATCGACCTGGGGCGATCGCTGTCCAGGTCGTAGGTCCCGTCGTCGCGCCTGACGACCTGCGGCCGCGGCAGGAACGGCTCGATCCGCTCCGCCACGGCGATCGGTCCGGCGCCGGGGCCACCGCCACCGTGCGGCTGCGTGAACGACTTGTGCAGGTTGAAGTGCACGATGTCAAAGCCCATGTCGCCCGGCCGGCTGATGCCCATGATCGCGTTGAGGTTGGCGCCGTCGTAGTACAGCGTCGCGCCGACTCCGTGGATGGTCCGCTCGATCTCCTCGATGTGCCGCTCGAACAGCCCCAGGGTCGAGGGGTTTGTCAGCATCAGGCAGGCGACATCGGTCGTCGCCTTCGCGCGGAGATCCTCGATGTCGACGTTGCCGTCGGCGTCGGTCGCGATCTTGACGAGCTCGTAGCCGGCCATCGTGACCGTCGCGGGGTTCGTCCCGTGGGCCGTGTCGGGGGTCAGCACCTTGGTGCGTTGCTCGCCGCGGTCCGCGTGGTAGGCGCGGGTCAGCAGCACCCCGGCGAGCTCGCCGTGCGAGCCGGCGCTCGGCTGCAGCGACACGTGCGGCAGACCCGAGATCTCGCCGAGCGCCTCCTGCAGCTTCCACATGAGCTCGAGCGCGCCCTGCGCCGCCGCCGGGCGCTGGTGCGGATGCAGCCGGGCGTTTCCCGGCAGCGCGGCGACGCGCTCGTGCAGCTTCGGGTTGTGCTTCATCGTGCACGATCCGAGCGGGTAGAAGCCGGTGTCGAGGTCGAAGTTGCGCTTGCTCAGGCGGTTGTAGTGGCGCACGATCTCGGGCTCGGAGACCTCCGGCAGCGCCGCCGGCTCCGGGCGGCGCAGGGCGGCGGGGATCAATTCGTCGAGCGGGCGCTCGGGCACGCCCAGCGCCGGTGCCGCGAACGCGCGCCGGCCTGGCCGCGAGCGCTCGTAGATCGTGAGCTCGTCATCCGCCGCCGCGATGAAGCCCTGCACGCGGGGCTGCTCCGAGGTGCTCATACGAGCGCCTCCTCGATCGCCTCGGCCAGCGTGTCGATCTCGGCGCGTGTCCGCTGCTCCGTGATCGCAACCAGGAGTTCGCGCTCGGACAGCCGGTACCCGGGGTTGATGCCGTGCGTCACGCAGTACTCGATCACGGCGTCCAGGTCACCGTCGACCCGGATCGGAAACTCGCGCACGACGGGCTGCTGATGGGACAGGGTGACCCCGTTGATCGCGGCCAGCCGCTCCCGCGCATAGGCCGTCCGCTGCACCAGCAGCTCGGCCAGCTCGACCAGCCCGCGGCGCCCGAGCCAGCTCAGGTAGATGATCCCGGCCAGGGCGTTCAGCGCCTGTGCCGTGCAGATGTTGGAGGTGGCCTTGTCGCGCCGGATGTGCTGTTCGCGCGTCTGCAGCGTCAGCACGTACCCTCGCCTGCCCTCGAGGTCGGTCGTCTCCCCCGCGAGCCGTCCCGGCAGCCGCCGCACGAGCGCGTCCGTGACCGCGAAGAACCCGAACGAGGGCCCGCCGAAATCGAGCCGGTTGCCGAGCGTCTGCCCCTCGCCGACTACGATGTCGATGCCCTGCGCGCCCGGTGCCTGCAGCAGCCCGAGCGGGATCGGGTCGGCGCTGCAGATCGCCAGGGCGCCGACCGCGTGGGCCGCGTCGGCGATCGGCTCGAGGCGCTCAACCGCGCCCACGAAGTTCGGCTGCGCGACGATCACGGCGCTGACATCCTCGTCGAGCTCCGGCAGTGCGGTCACCCCGTCCACCAACGCCACGACCTCCACCTGCATCCGCCAGCCGTGGGCCAAAGTCGCGAGCGCCTCGATCGCGTGCGGGTGCACGCCCTCGGAGACGACGAACCGCCGCCGCCCGTTGTGCTGTTTGGCCACATAGCCTGCCGCCGCGACCGCGCTCGGGCCCTCGTAGACAGACGCGTTGGAGACCGGCA
Organism: Conexibacteraceae bacterium; assembly: GCA_009785395.1. Next base: position 3,009 of record WQWK01000108.1, on the reverse strand, counting down.
GGCCCGTCAGCTCGCTGATCGCCGTCTGGTACTCGAACATCGCCTGCAGGCCCCCCTGCGAGACCTCGGGCTGGTAGGGCGTGTACGGCGTGAGGAACTCCGAGCGCGAGATGATCGCGTCGACCAGCGCCGGCACATAGTGGTCGTACATGCCGGCGCCCGCGAACGTGACCTCGTCATCGGCGCTCACGTTGCGCGCCGCCAACTCCCGCAGCTCGGTGTAGACCTCGTGCTCGGAGCGCCCATCCTCGATAGCCAGCGGGCCGGCGAGGCGCAGACCGGACGGCACATCCGCGAACAGCTCCTCGACCGTCCCGACGCCGATCGTCGCGAGCATCTCGCGCAGGTCGTCATCGGTGACAGATGTGTACCTACTCAAGACAGCGTCGCCACGTACGCCGCGGCGTCCATCAGGCTGTCGGCCTCACTCGGGTCTGAGAGCTTCACGCGCACGAACCAGCCCTCACCGTACGGGTCCTCGTTGATCGTCTGCGGATTTTCCCCGAGCTCGCTGTTGGTCGCGATCACCTCACCCGACAGCGGCGCGATCACGTCCGAGACGGCCTTCACGGACTCGACCTCCGTGTACTCCACGTCCTTGGTGAGCACGGTGCCGACCGCCGGCGGCGTGAAGAACACGACCTCACCCAGCGTGTCCTGCGCGTACCAGGTGATCCCGAACGTCGCCTCGTCCCCTTCGATCCGCGCCCAGTCGTGCTCCGGGTGGTACCGCAGGTCGTCGGGGTAGCTCGCGTCGGCCATCTACGGGTCCTTTCGATAGAGGGGCTTTGATTGCACGACCGCCTCGCGGGGCGTGCCGCGGACATCGATCTGAAAGCGCGTCCCGGGTTGCGCGCGGTCTGCTGAAACGTACGCCATGCCGATGCCGCGCTCCAGGCTCGGCGAGAAACTGCCGCTCGTCACGACACCGCCGATGGCGTCGGGGTGGGTGGGTGGGGACAAAACCGCGTTCCCCTGGCGGGCGATGCCGGGACCATCGATCACAAACGGGATCAGCTTCAGTGCGGGCTTGCTTGCCCGCACTTCAGAGATCGGCTCCGCGCCGATGAAATCTGTCTGCTCCGCACACGCCCACCCGAGCCCGGCGGCGATCGGGTCGTGGTCCTCGTCGAGGTCGTTGCCGTAGAGGTGAAAGCACGCCTCGAGCCGCAACGTGTCGCGCGCGCCGAGGCCGGCCGGCTGGGCGCCCGCGTTCACGATTGCCGCCCAGAGCGTCATCGCGTGGTCCGGCTCGACCAGCAGCTCGACCCCGTCCTCGCCGGTGTAGCCGGTGCCGCAGGCCAGCACCGGCACGCCGGCCACACTGCGCTCCATGCAGTGCAGGCGCGGCGGCAGCGAGCCGTCGGCGAGCGCGCCCACGAGAGAGCGCGCCCTGGGACCCTGCACCGCGAGCATCGCGAAGCCGGCCGCGCAATCGCGCAGGTCGGCGTCGTACTCCTGGGCGTGCGACCGCATCCAGGCGAGGTCCCGGTCGTGGTTGGCGGCGTTGGTGATGGTCAGGAAGCAGCGCTCGCCGAGCCGGTAGGTAAAGAGATCGTCCAGCACGCCGCCGCGCTCGTTGCAGAGCAGGCCGTACTGGGCGCCGCCCTCGGGCAAGCGCCGCAGATCGTTGGAGGTCAGACGCTGCAGACGCTCGAACGCCTGCGGTCCCCTGGTCTGGATCTGGCCCATGTGCGAAACGTCGAAGACGCCCGCGCCCGAGCGCACCGCCAGGTGCTCCTCGCGGATCCCCGTGTACTGGATCGGCATCTCCCAGCCCGCGAACGGCACGAGCTTCGCGCCCGCGGCGACGTGCGCCGCGTGGAGCGGGGTGCGCTTCAGGGTTTCCGTCGGCGAGGTGTCCGTCTGCGCGTCGGCCACTCCCGCAGCGTATAGCCGCCGGTGGCGATTCGGCGGAAGGCTTGCTCAGCGGTCCTTCAGGAACGACGGGATGTCGATGTCGTCGTCGCTGAGCTCGAGCGAGCGGCGCTGCCGGTCGTCGAACCTGACCTCGCGGTCCGTCCCACGGCGCGGGGACGGTCCGCCACGCTCGGACTCGCGGGCCGCGGCCCGGTGTTCCTTGTCGAACCCGGTGGCGATCACGGTCACCCGCACCTCGTCGGTCATCGACTCGTCGATCACCGCGCCGAAGATGATGTTGGCGTTGGCGTCGGCCGCGCTCTGAACGATCTCGGCGGCCTCGTTGACCTCGAACAGCCCGAGGTCGTGACCGCCGGTGATGTTGAGCAGGATGCCGTTTGCGCCCTCGACCGACTCCTCGAGCAGCGGCGAGGAGATCGCCTCCTTGGCGGCCTCGGCCGCCCGGTTCTCACCGCTCGAGCTGCCGATGCCCATCAGCGCCGAGCCGGCGTCGGTCATGATCGTCCGCACATCCGCGAAGTCGAGGTTGATCAGGCCGGGGATCGTGATCAGGTCGGTGATGCCCTGGACGCCCTGGCGCAGGACGTTGTCCGCTTCCTTGAGCGCGTCCGTCAGCGAAGCGCGCCGCTCGACGACGGACAGCAGCTTCTCGTTCGGAATCACGATCAGCGTGTCGACGAACTCGCGCAGCTTCTCGATGCCGGCCTGCGCCTGGCGCGCGCGCTGCGTGCCCTCGAAGCCGAACGGGCGGGTGACGACACCGACGGTCAGCGCGCCGATCTCGTTCTTGGCGATGTCGGCGATCACCGGCGCCGCGCCGGTGCCCGTGCCACCGCCCTCGCCGGCGGTGACGAACACCATGTCAGCGCCCTTCAGCGCCTCCTTGATGTCATCGCGCGATTCGGCTGCCGCGCCCGACCCGATCTCCGGGTTGGCGCCTGCGCCCAGTCCCTTCGTCAGTTCGGTGCCGATGTTGAGCTTGATGTCGGCATCGCACATCTGCAGCGCCTGCGAGTCCGTGTTGGCCGCGATGAACTCGACGCCGCGCAGACCTGCGTCGACCATCCGGTTGACCGCGTTGGTGCCGCCGCCGCCGATTCCGACGACCTTGATGACTGCGAGATAGCT
>WQWK01000107.1 GCA_009785395.1 Conexibacteraceae bacterium | reverse complement strand
TGCTGTTAGAAAATTCCATTGGATCTGCTCCCCTAAAATCTCAGTCTTGACGGCATAGATCTTACGGAAGACAGGTTGCCTGTGCAAATCCTCTTAGGCGATCCTTACGCGAGGGTCGTGGCCGCCGCGGCAGCCGGGTCTCCAGCGCGCAGCCGGAGCTCGATCCGTCAGCCGCCGTCGACGAGCGCGGTCAGGCCGGCTGCGTCGTTGACGGCGAATCCTCTGAACGCAGGATTCCTGGTGTAGGCCTTCCTGATGGCGCCCATGGCGCCATCCAGTGCCGGGAAGCCCAGGCCGAAAAACGTTATCTCCGCCGGCTGAACGTTCGTCGTCTCCTGGCCGATGACGACCCCCGCATCGGGTGCGTGCGCCTTCGCGTAGGCCAGCAGTCCTCGTGCGTGCGCGATCGAGCCGTTGCTGCCCGAGGTGAAGTTTCGATAGTCGAGGAAGGAAAGGTACGAGCCGGGCCTCGAGTTCAAGAGCTGCAGCGCGTGATAGGCGGCGTAGTCGCTCGTGCCGTCGTAGGTGACGCGCGGAATGCTCGCGTCCGTGGGCGTGAAGCTGAACGGTGCCGTGAAGCCGACAGAGAAACCGTTCGGGGCCTGCTCCAGGCCCGGGTACGCGAGCACGTCGGCGACGGTATCCAGGTACTGGGTTGCGGCGGAGGCGTAGCTGGCCATGAAGCCCGGCAGCGCCCAGGGTTCGTCGTCGAACTGGATGCCATCGAGCTTGACCGGGTGAGCGCTCGAATTGTCGTAGTCGATGACGTATCGCAGGAGGGCAAGGTTCATCCGACGGCCGCCGGCGCTCACCCAGGAAGGGTCGCCGCCGAGCGCGGACACCGCAAAACCCTCGCTCCTCACGTTCTGGAGGAACGCGGTCAGCCGCTTCGAGTAGGCCTGGACGACGTTGGCGGGCGCACCGGAGGTCAGGCCCGGGTAGTCCATCAGCGAGAGATAGAGATGGTCAAAGCCCCTTGCCCTGAGCTGCGCCAGCTGGTGCATGTATGCGGGGTTGGTCAGAGCACTGAACGGGCGCCATTCGTAGACCCCGGCCGTCTGGCCCGCAGCCGCGTGGGTGCGTCGATGCGCGCTGCTGCGCGGCGTCAAAGGCGTCAACGTCCCGAGCGCCAGGATGAACACCGTCGCGGTGACGATCGGACCGGTTGGTCGAGCTTTCATGAGCTTCCCTGTTTTACGATCCAACCATGAAAGTCGTCGTCACGGGGGGCGCGGGCTTCATCGGATCGCATATCGCCGAGGCGCTCCTGAGCGACGGGCATGAGGTGCACGTTCTCGACAATCTCGCGACCGGCGTCAGGGAGAACGTGCCGCCCGGAGCGATCTTCCACGAGGCGGACATCCGCACCGATTGCGACAGCGTGTTCGCGGACGTCCAGCCCGAGGCGTGCTTCCATCTCGCGGCCCACGCGAACGTGCCCAGTTCGGTCGAGCGACCGGCTTACGATGCGGACGTGAACGTGCTCGGCACGATCCGCGTCCTCGAGGCGGCACGCGCGCACCGTGCGACGGTCACCTTCAGCTCGTCGGGCGGGGCGATCTACGGCGACGTCGACGGCCCGGCCTCGGAGGACGCCGCGCTGCGGCCGCTGGCTCCGTACGGGGCCGCGAAGCTGGCGGCCGAGGAGTATCTCGCGACCTACAACCGGCTCCACGAGACACGTCACGCCGTCGTGCGCTACGCCAACGTCTACGGCCCGCGACAGCAGGCAGGCCTCGAAGGGGGCGTGGTCGCGATCTTCATGACCCGGTTGGCCGCGGGCGCGACACCGACGATCTTCGGCGACGGCGAGCAGACCCGGGACTACGTCTACGTCGGCGACGTGGCGGCGGCGACGATCCGCGCGCACGATTCCGGCGGCGGCATCTTCAACATCGGAACCGGAACCGAGACCTCGGTGAACGCCCTCTACGCCGCGGTGTCGCGTACCGCCGGAGCCGACCGCCAGCCCGTCCACGCACCCGGGCGACTCGGCGAGATCCGGCGCAGCGTGCTGGATGTCGCGCGGGCAGAACGGGAGCTCGACTGGCGGCCCGAGAACACGCTCGCGCAGGGGCTGGCCGCGACCTGGGAATGGGCACGCGAGCGCGTGCGGGCGCCTTCGGCGGAGTCGGCATAGATGACACCGATCCCGTCTGACGGATGCTGAGCACGATCGCGGTCATCGACCTCGGCCACCAGACCTGGTTCTGGGCGACCACCGTTGTCATCGTCGTGGTACTGGTCGCGCTCAACCTGGCGCTGCTCGTGGGGGTCCACGTACGGAACATCCGGGAGGCCTCCCGCGCGCGCCGAGCGGTGCACTTCCGGGAGCTCTACGGCCACATCCTCGACGTCTGGGCAGAGTACCCGCCGACCGAAAGCGAGCTCGAATCGACACGGCAGGACCTGCCCACGTTCACCTCGATCCAACGGGATGTCGCCGCCGAGAGCCTGATCGCTCAGCTCCGTGACGCGTCGCCCGAGGAACGAGCAAGGACGCTCGAGCGGCTGCGTCAGGTCGGCGCGATCGACTTCCTGTTCGAGTCGCTTCGACGCAGGGTTCCGTGGCGTCGCACGCTCGCGATCCGGTTGCTGGGCCATGCGGGCGCGGACGAGGCCGTCCCCCTGCTGGTCGAGCGGATCGGCGATCGCAACAGGTACGTCCGCAACGCGGCGGTACGCGCGCTCGGACGGATCGGGGATACGCGCGCAATCGAGCCGCTCTCGCAGGTGTTTCTCGAGCCCGGACGAATCGTCCCCGGCACCGCGTACGAGGCACTGCTCGCGTTCGGTCAGCGGTCGGCGCCGGTGTTCCGCGAAGGCCTGCGGTCACCAAACCAGCGCGTGCGGGTGGCATCCGCGTTCGGGGTGGGCTCCGTCCTCGACCCGGCGGACGCAACCCCGCTGCTGACGCCGCGGCTCGCGGATGAATCTCCGCTGGTACGCGCCGGCGCGGCACAGATGCTCGGCCGGATCGGCGGCGACCAGGTCACCGACGAGCTCGCGCGTGCCGCGCGCGACGACGAGCGCAGCGTTCGCCGGGCAGCCGTGTCCGCACTCGCAGGCTACGACGATCCCCAGGCCGCCGAGCTTGCCGCGCGCGCGCTCGATGACCCGGATCGCGACACCGTCATGCACGCGGGCGAAACGCTCGTGCGGCTCAGCCGGCTGTCACGCGCCGGCCCGGCCGCGAAGGCTGCCGTTGCCGAGCGCGAGGCCTGGCCGATCGAGCGAGCCCAGATCCTCGCTTCCCTGGGGGCGCTCTAGTGCTGCTCACCATCTTCGTGATCGTCTCGCTGGTGATCTTTGCCTTTTCGACCGTCTACGCGATCTCGACGTTCGGGCTGATCGCGATCTCCGTGTACGAGGCGCTGCATCAGAGGATCGAGCGGGGACCGGGATACAGCCCCCCGCACCGGCTGAACCGTCCGGGGATCAGTCTGATTGTTCCCGCCTACAACGAGGAGAAGATCATCGTCGGGAGCATCAGGTCGATGCTCGCACTCGATTACGAACCGCTCGAGATCGTGATCGTCGACGATGGCTCGACCGACGGAATGCTTCAGACGATTGACGAGGCGTTCCGGCTCACCGACTTTCCGGTCGGCGATCGCATCGCGGTGGAGAGCAAGCCGGTCGAGGCCAAGTACGTCTCGACCATCGACCCGCGCCTGCGCGTGATGCGCAAGCAGAACGGAGGCCGCGCGGATGCGATCAACGCCGGAATCGGAGCCGCGACCCAGCACCTGGTCGCGCTCACCGACGCCGACTCGCTGTTCGACCGCGACGCGCTGAAGCGCGCCAGCGAACCGTTCATTGCCTATCCCGACCAGGTTGTCGGCTCCGGCGGCTCGATCTGGGTCGCCAACGGGTCAACGATCGAGGACGGCAGGGTTGTCGAGGCGGGCATCCCGCGGGGACCAACGGCGGCGACGCAGGTCGGCGAGTACCTCCGCGCGTTCTTCGGGACCCGGATCGCCTGGGCCAGCATGAACGGCCTGCCGATTCTGTCGGGTGCGTTCGGGGTCTACCGCCGCGACCTGCTGCTGTCGCTCGGCGGGCTCTCGACGGACACCCTGGGCGAGGACATGGAGCTGACGCTCCGCGTGCACCACCTCCTGCGCCCCACCCAGCCAGACACGCGAATCGCATTTGCGCCCGATGCGGTCTGCTGGACGGAGGTCCCTTCGGGCCTCCGCGCTCTGCGCGGCCAGCGCGTGCGGTGGCACGTCGGCCTGCTCGACAACATTCGCCTGCACAGGGCGATGCTGGGGCGCCGGCGCTACGGAGCGGTCGGCTGGGGGTCACTTCCGCACAACGTCCTGTTCGAGGCAATCGCGCCACTCGTGGAGGTGACCGGCATCGTCATCATGATCGTGCTGCTCGCGTTCGGTTCGGTCAACTGGCCGTATGCGATCGCCTTTTTCCTCGTGATGGCGCTGGCCGGCCAGCTGCAGACGGCCGGGGGGATCCTGATCCAGGACGTCGGCTTCCCCCGCTACAAGATCCGGGACATCGTCCGGGTCGGCATCTGGGGAGTGCTGGAGATCTTCTGGTATCAGCCGCTGACCGCGGTCTGGCGGGTGTGGGCGACGTTCCTGGTGCTGATCGGCCGCAGGCCCGGCTGGGGCACCATCCCCCGCGGTGCGGCGCTGCACGAAGAGCCCCGCGAGCCGCCGACCGAGGCGGTGGCCGGGGCGGCGGCGCCGCTGCCACGCTGACTCGCGCGACCGACGCCCGGCTGGATGCGCACACAGGTCGGAATCGTCGGCGCCGGCCCAGCAGGCCTGACGCTGGCCCTGCTGCTGGCGCGAGCAGGGATCGAGTCGGTTGTGCTGGAGGACCGAAGCAGAGGCTACGTCGAGCAGAGAGTCCGTGCCGGTCTGCTCGAACAGAACACCGTTGACCTCATGCACGAGCTCGGAATCGGCCAGCGGGTCGAGGCCGAGGGGCTGCAGCACGATGGCATCTACCTACGCCGACAGGGGCGAACCCAGCGCGTCGCGATCACGGCGCTGACCGGCCGGCACGTGACCATCTATGCCCAGCAGGAGGTGGTCAAGGACATGCTCGCGGCACTTCTGCGCCGCGGCGGCGACGTTCGCTTCGAAGTTTCGGACGTCTCGGTCTCGGGCCTCGAGTCGGACCGCCCCACGATCTCCTACGCCGGCACCGGCGGGTCGCAGCGTCTGGAATGCGACTTCATCGCCGGCTGCGACGGCTCCCACGGAGTCTGCAGGTCCTCGATCCCTGACGGCGTGCTGACCGAACACACGTACACGTACCCGTTCGGCTGGCTCGGAATCCTCGCGAACGCGCCTCCCAACACCGACGAGCTGATCTACGCCTGGCACGAGCGAGGCTTCGCGCTGTACACGATGCGCTCGCGCACGGTCAGCCGCCTGTACCTCCAGGTCCGAAGCGGCGAGCAGATCGCAGACTGGTCCGATGACCGCATCTGGGAGGAGCTCCAAACCCGGCTGGCCGTCGACGGCTGGCGCGTCAACGAAGGCGAGATCGTCGAGAGGGGGATCACACCGATGCGGACGATGGTCTGCGAGCCGATGCAGTACGGAAGGCTGTTTCTGCTTGGCGACGCCGCGCACATCGTCCCCCCGACCGGAGCGAAGGGTCTCAATCTCGCCGTCAACGATGCGAGGCTGCTCGCCCCAACTCTGGCGAGCTGGTACCGCGACGGGTCCCGGTCGGCCCTCGAGCGCTACTCGGAGACCGCTCTGCGACGCGTCTGGCGCGCGCAGGACTTCTCGAACTACATGACCCAACTGCTGCACGATCTCGGGCGAGGATCATTTGAACGGAACCTGCAGCTGGCGCGCCTGGACTACCTCGAACGCTCGCACCCGGCAGCGACCAGCCTGGCGGAGAATTACGCCGGCCTTCCGGCACAACCAGACTTCTGATCGGGTATCTCAGAGATCACAGCGTCACCCGCCCGCCGTCGACACGGATTGTCTGGCCGGTGACGGCGCTCGCGGCGTCAGACACGAGATAGCTCACGGCGCCGGCGATGTCGGCCGGCTCGAGCGAGCGGCCGATCGAAGACCGTGCGCGAGCGCCTTCGAACACCTCCGGCGGCATCTCGGCGAGGGTCGCCGGCGTCCGGGTCAACCCCGGCGCGACCGCGTTGACAGTGATGTTCCGGCGCCCCCATTCGACCGCCAGCGCGCGCGTCATGCCGAGCAGCGCGCCCTTGCTCGCGACGTAGGCGACCATCCCCGGGCCCGGAGGCGCGAACACGGTGGTGGAGACGATGTTGACGACCCGGCCGCCGCCGCTTGCCGCCATCGCCGGCAGCAGCCTTGAGCAGAGCAGGAACGGCGCCTCGACGTTGACGGCCGTGAAGCGCCGCCAGACCTCGAGGTCTAGGTCCTCGAGCGTGTGCATGCTCTGGTGCGCGGCGTTGTTGACGAGCACGTCGCAGCGGCCGTGATCGGACAACACCCGGTCGGCCAGCGCAAGCGTCTGGCCCGGGTCGGCCAGGTCGACGGCGTAGGCCTGCGCCCGATCGATCTCGGCGGCGGCACGCTCCGCGTCGGCACGGTCGGCCACCAGCACCCGGTAGCCGTCGGCGGCCAGGCGCTCCGCGCAGGCGCGACCGATCCCACGGACGCCGCCGGTGACGAGTGCGAGCTTCACAGCCGATCTATAACGGGTTTGCGCTCACGCGTGCAAGGTCCATAGGCTTCCCGTCGATGCCGCGGATCGATGCGCACGCCCACGTCGTGCCGGCTCGGTACATCGAGGCGCTGCCGCCGCGACTGCGGGCGATCCACCGGCAGATCCCGGTCGAAGGACTCG
>WQWK01000106.1 GCA_009785395.1 Conexibacteraceae bacterium | reverse complement strand
GAGCTGCACATCATCTACCCGAACGTCGTCGCGACCGACATGGCAGCGGGCATGAAGCGCATGCGCGGCCTGCGGCCGGTGCGCCCCGAAGCCGTCGCGCAGGCGATCGTCGACGCGCTGCGCAGCGGCCGCATCGACACCTACGTACCGCGCGCGCTCGGCGTGCTGGTGGCGATCCAGCCGATCGCGCCGGGCTGGCTCGTAACCGCGATCAAGCGCGTGCTGGGCAGCGACCACCTGCTGACCCATGCGAACGCGCTCGAGCGGGCCGCCTACGAGGCCCGGATCGCGACCGATCCGGCGACCTCGGTCGCGAATGCGGCCGCCAGCGTGGCTGACGCGGTGCGCGCGCAAGACGCCCAGCGGAGCGGATAACCCGACGATCGCCGCGGTATTTGGGTATCCTGGGCCGCTGGCTGAGTGCCCGGCATGCGGGCTTCGGACCAAATCGACCCGTAGGTATCAGGAGCGCCCGAATGCGAACCCTCTGTCAGAAGCCCGTTACCGCGGCGGCCGCGTGAGCATCGCTGGGGGCCCCTTAGGGGGCCAGCGGGTGCTTGTCACCGGCGGCAGCGGATTCATCGGCCGTCATGCTGTGGCAGCGCTTGGGGCGGCCGGAGCGCACGTCCGGGTCGTCGACCTGCAGGCTCACCCCGACCCCGCCGTCGAGATCGTCCGCGGCGACATCGCCGATCCCGAGGTGATCGAGGCGGCCTTCGACGGCGGCTTCGACGGCGTCGTGCACCTGGCCGCGGTCACCTCCGTGCTGCGCTCCGTCCAGCGCCCGGAGCTGACGTATCAAACCAACGTCGCGGGCACCCATCGCGTGCTCGAGGGCGCACGCGCGGCCGGCGTCAGCGCGCTCGTGTTCGCCTCCACCAACGCCGTCACCGGCCCGATGCTCGACCCGGCGATCACGGAGCTCTCGAGCCTGCGGCCGCTGACCCCGTACGGTGCCACCAAGGCCGCCGGCGAGATGTTGCTGTCGGCCTACACGGCCGCCTACGCGATCCGCTGCACCGCCCTGCGCCTGACGAACGTCTACGGCCCCGGCATGCAGGCCAAGGACAGCATCGTCGCCCGGCTGATGCGCGCGATCCGGCTCGGCCACAGCTTCGAGGTCTACGGCGACGGCCTGCAGGTGCGCGACTACGTACACGCCGCGGACGTCGTCAGCGCGATGCTGATCGCGCTCAGCAACGCCAACTGGTCGGGCCCGATCGTGATCGGCGCCGGCCGCTCGTTGTCCGTGCTGGAGGTGATCGACGAGGTTCGTCGTGTCACCGACGCCGAGCTCAACATCACGCACGGTCCCGCTCGTCCCGGTGAGATGCCGGCCGTGATCGTCGACCCCGGCCGGGCGCACGCTGCCGGCTGGTCGCCGCAGTTCGACTTCAACAGTGGCGTCACCGGCGTCTGGGAGGAATGGCGCGACCTGGAGATCGAGGGCGCGCTCGCCTTCCATGGCGCGAGCGCGCCGCCGGCGTCGGGGAAGCGGCCGGTCAGCAAGCTGCCGGTCGCGAGCGCCAAGCGCGCGGCTCGCTAGCGTATCTCTGCCAGCGGCCGGCCCGCTGGCCCGCCGCTGGCCTGCCGCGCCGACCCACCCGCTGCCGCTGGCCCGCCGCTGGCCTGCCGCGCCGACCCACCCGCTGCCGCTGGCCCGCCGCGTATCGTCAGGCGACGATGCGACTGCAATCAGCCCAGGAGCCGATCAGGCTCGACGACGACCTGGTGATCGCCGGCGACAACCTGCCGGTGCTCGCGGCGCTGCCGCCGGCGCGCTTCGACCTGATCTACATGGACCCGCCGTTCAACACGGGACGCGCGCAGACGCGTGACGTGCTCGAGGTGAGCCGCCAGGCCGATGCCGACGGGGTGGGCGCGCGGACCGGCTTCGGCGGACACCGTTACGCCAGCCGGGTGCTGCAGAGCCTCAGCTACGACGACTCCTTCAGCGATTACCTCGCCTTCCTCGAGCCGCGCCTGCGCCGCGCGCGTGAGCTGCTGGCGCCGCACGGAACCCTGTACTTCCACATCGATTACCGCGAGGCGCACTACTGCAAGCTGCTGCTGGACGAGGTCTTCGGCCGTGATGCGTTCCTCAACGAGCTGATCTGGGCCTACGACTACGGCGCCAAGCCGCGCCGGCGCTGGCCCGCCAAGCACGACACGATCCTCGTCTACGTGCGGGAGCCGGGCGTCCATCACTTCGATGCCGACGCCGTCGAGCGTGAGCCCTACATGGCTCCGGGGCTGGTCAGCGCCGAGAAGGCCGCGCGCGGCAAGCGCCCCACCGACGTCTGGTTCCACACGATCGTCCCCACCAACGGCCGTGAGAAGACGGGCTACCCCACGCAGAAGCCCGAGGGCGTCCTGCGCCGGATGGTGGCCGCGTCCTCGCGCACGGGCGGCTGGTGCCTGGACCCGTTCGCCGGCTCGGGCACGCTCGGCGCCGTCTGCGCGAAGCTCGGCCGGCGCTACGTGCTGGTCGACTCGAACCCCACGGCGATCGAGGTCATGCGCGAGCGGCTCTCAGGCGTGGCGCCCGCACTGCTGGCTCAGGCGTGATGTCCGTACTGCTCGACGAGCGGCTCGATCCGGTCGCGTAGCTCGTCGGTCGTCAGTCCGGGGATCTCGAAGCTCGCATCACCGTGCGGCGTGCGCACGACCATGCGCGCGCTGGGGTTCTGCTGGCGCCGCATGCGCATCCGCGGGTTCGGCACCTCGAGCGCGTCGATGTCGCTCCAGATCAGCCGGCCGAGGATCTCGTCCGCGCCCTGGAGGATGTCGAGCCCGTTGCTCGAGAGCCGCACCTCGAGCCCGTCACCGTGGGTCGGGAGGCTCGCCACGCCGCCCAGGTGGATCGCGCTCACACGCAGGTCCTCGGTCTCCCACGCCATCGGCCGCTCGAGCTCCTCCTGCGTGAACGGCTTGGGCGCGGGTGCCGGCGGGTCGTCCGGGATGTACTGGCCGGCCGCCTCGTGGACCTGGGTGTCGAGCATCGGCTCGGGCTCGGGCAGCGGCTCTGGCAGCAGGTCGAAGATCGCGTCGTCAGCGCGGACGGGCTCGAGCTCCTCGGCCAGGGGCTCCGGCTCCTCAGCCGGCTGGGGGTCGGGCGTCAGCACGACCGGCTCCGAGCCGGCCGGCTGCGCCTGATGCAGCTGCGTGGCGGCCTCATCCGGGGCGGTCGGGCCCGCGGGTGCAGCCGCAAGCGCACCCGCGGGGGCAGCACCGTTGTCGGACCCGGCGGGCGGCACCGGGCTCGAGCTCAGCGCCGCCAGGCTCTGCTCGTAGGAGGGGGCGCCGACGAGCGTCTGGGCGCGTGCCACCGCGGGGTGGGAGAGCGCCTCGGGAACGCTCACGCCGAGCTCCTCGGAGGCGACGCCGGCGAGCGCGCGGCGCCACTGCAGGCCGTCGGCGCGGTCCGCGGCACCCTGCACGAGGGCCTCCATGCGGGATCCGTCCAGCGACACGATATCCGCGTGCTTGGCGGCGGCCTCGGCGTAGGCGCTGCGCATCCGCTCCACAAGCGCGGTGCGCCCGCGTCCCGCGATCCGCTCCGCGAGCGTGTCGACACTGATCTCTGTACCCGTCGTCATACGTCTGCCTCCTCGAGAAATGCCTTTACTTCCTCCAGGAACGAGGCGGCATGGTGGCCATACACGATCCTGTGGTCAACGGCCAGGTGCAACTGCATCGTGCTGCCGGGAACGACCTGCCCGTTGCGCACCACCGGTACGCCGCGGATCGGTCCGAACGCCAGCGTGGCGGCCTGCCCCGATTGCACGAGCGGGGTGGCCGTGGTGACGTCGAAGGTGCTCGAGTCGATCACCGTAAACGTCGCGCCGGTCAGATCCGGCGGGTGCAACGCGTCCTCGCGGGCGCGCGCGTAGAAGTCCGTCAGCTCGCCGCCGAGCTCCAGCACCGGCTTGCGATCGGCGTCGAAGATCGTCGGTGTCGCGTACACGCCCGTCTCGACGATCGTGACGCCGACGTTGACCCGCGAGTAGAGCTCGTAGCGGCCGTCGCGGTAGGCGCCGTTGACGCGCGGGACCGCGTGCAGCGCGTGCGCCGCGGCCGCGATCACGATCGCCGCCACACCACAGCCGGTCTGCCCCTCGCGCTCCAGCAGCGCCTCGGCGGCGACATCGACGGTGTACTCGACCGTGGGAATCGTCGCGCGGCTCTCGGCGCTGCGGCGCGCGACCGCGCGCTCGGCCCGGCCGGGCTCGTCGATGGTGACCTCGCCCTTCAGGCCGGGCTCGGAGATCGGCGTCGCCGCGTCGCTCATCGGCGTCCACGATAGCCGGAATCCTGCAAGGTTTCATGCAGGAAGGGCAGGTGGCGGGCTGGCGCGAGGACGCAGCCCCGCGCCAGATCGGGGCGCGTCAGCCGTGGATCAGCCAGCCGTCGGCCGCCCGTGCGGCTTCCATCAGCGCCTCGGACAGCGTCGGGTGCCCGTGGATGATGCGGGCGACCTCGGGGTAGCCGCCCTCGAGCAGCTTGGCGTTGACCAGCTCCTGGATCAGCTCGGTTGCCTTGGCCCCGACGATGTGGCCGCCGAGCAGCTCGCCGAACTGCTTGTCGCCGATGATCTTCACGAGGCCCTGGCGGTCGCCGTACACGGTGCCGGCGCCGACCGCGCCGTACTGGACCTTGCCGACGGTCACGTCATAACCCTGCGCCTTGGCCTGCTCCTCGGTCAGCCCGAAGCTGGCGACGTTCGGGGTGCAGAAGGTCGCGCGCGGGATGTCGGGGTAGCTGATCGGGTGCGTCTGCAGGCCGGCGGCGTCCTCGACCGCGATGATCCCCTCGTCGCTGGCCTTGTGCGCCAGCGCCGGACCGGCTGTGAGGTCGCCGATCGCATACACACCGGGGGCGCTGGTGCGCAGCGCGCCGTCGACCGCGATCAGGCCCTGCTCGTCGAGCTTGACGCCTGCGGTGTCCAGGCCGAGGCCCTCGATGTCGGGCCCGCGTCCGGCGGCGATCACGAGCCAGTCGGCCTCGCCCTCGCCGCCGTCGCCGAAGGTGAAGGTGACACTGTCGGTGCCGGACTCGACGTCGCGCACGAACGTGCCGGTGTGGACCGTGATGCCCTGCTTCTTGAGGCCGCGCTCGGCGAGCTTCGAGATGTCGGCGTCCTCGGTAGGGAGCACGCGGTCGAGCCCCTCGAACAGCAGCACCTCGACCCCGAGCCGCGCATACGCGGACGCGATCTCTGCCCCGGACGCGCCGGCGCCGACGACCGCCAGCGACTTCGGCAACTCCCGCAGGGCCCACGCCTCCTCGGTGCCGATCACGCGGCCGCCGAACTCCGTGCCCGGCAGCGGCCGCTTCACCGAGCCCGTGGCGAGCACGATCGTGCTGGCGGTGTACGCGTCATCACCGACCTTGACGCCGCCGTCACCGAGCAGTGCGCCGAAGCCCTCGATGAGATCGGCCGAGTTCTTCTTGAGCAGGCCGGCGACGCCGCCGGTCAGCGTCTTCACGACCTTGTCGCGGCGCTCCATCACGGCGCCGAAATCGACACTCGGCTCGCCGACGCTGATCCCGAACTCGTCGGCCTCGCGGACCTCCGCGAGCACATCGGCGACGCGCAGCACGGCCTTCGCGGGGATGCAGGCGTAGTTCAGGCAGCGGCCGCCGACCCTGTCCTTCTCGATCACGGCGGTCTTCAAACCAAGCTGCGCAGCCCTGATGGCGGTGACGTAGCCGCCGGGCCCGGAGCCAATCACGATGACGTCATAAGCGGTATCAGGCACGGAAAATGAGACTAGCGAGTTGCGGTGTATTGCCGTGGGGCCTGGATGCGCCCGAGCACGCGGATCAGCTTCCAGAAGAGGTAGCCGCCGCCGGCGATGAACAGCAGCGGCACGACCACGCCGAGGATGTTGCTCGCCTCGATCAGGAACAGCGAGAAGAGCACGACGATCACCGCCAGCAGGGCCATGAACAGCAGCACGGCGGCGGCCTGGCGCTGCCACATGCCGACGGCCAGCAGCGCCATCACCAGCACGAACACGATCAGCTCCGAGCTGGAGAGCCTGGTGCCGCTGAGCTTCGCCCCGGCGATGTAGGCGATCAGGTTGATGAGGGCCGCGAGCGCCGCGACTGCGACCGACAGGCGCAGCGGCCAGGGGCGCTCGCCCGGCGCAAGCGGCTCCAGTTTCGCGCGCGCGGCGGCGTTCTGCGCCTCGGTGCGGGCGCGGTAGCGCTCGAGGAAGTCGGCGGGGGCGACGACCTCGGACCGCAGCACCGCGGCGGCGCGCTCGGGGTCCTTGGACTCGGTGATCGCCCGGACGACCGCGATCCGCTGCGCTCCCGCCGCCGCCACCGCCCCGGTGGTGTGCGGCTCGATCCCGCCGACCGCGAAGAACGGCAGCAGCGAGTTCCGCGACGCGTAGGTGATCAGCCCGTAGCCGACCGCCGGCACGCCGGGGCGCATCGGCGTCTCGTGGACGGGGCCGACGCTGATGTAGTCGACCGCCAGCTGCTGGGCCGCGTCGATCTCATCCGGCGTGTGGGTGGATACCCCGAGCAGCCGGTCGGGCCCGATCGTCTCTCTCGCGCGTGCAAGCGCCGCGGCGTCCGCCGCGCTGTCGATGTGGACCCCGTCGGCCCCGGCCTCCGCCACCAGCTCAGGTCGGTTGTTGAGCAGCAGCGCGGCGCCATGGCGATCACAGACGGCTCTCAGTCCGGCTGCCGTGGCGAGGACCTCGGCGTCAGTCGCGGACCGTGTGTCCAGCAGCTCGAGGATGTCGACGCCGCCACGCAAGGCGGCGTCGATCAGAGCCTCGCTCGTGCCGTCTTCGCAGATCAGGCAGAGCCGGGCATCGGCGAGCCGCTGGCGGGAGTTCTCGATCACGCGCCGAGTCTGTCAG
>WQWK01000105.1 GCA_009785395.1 Conexibacteraceae bacterium | reverse complement strand
GCGCCTTCAGCGAGCCGGGCGTGTAATACACGCCCGCGTGCGCGACGCCGCTGTTGTGGCTCGTCTGGTGCGCCCCGACTCGGCTCTCCTTCTCGAGCACCGTCAGCTCGATGCCGGGCTCGGATTCGAGCAGCCGCCGGGCGACGGCCAGCCCGAGGATCCCGGCCCCGATAACTCCGACGCGTGTCTTGCTCATCGCCAAATCCAAATCACTACCATCAGTTCCTCTGGACGGCTGGCCGAGTGGCTGAAGGCGCGCGCCTGCTAAGTGCGTATGGGGTTTATAGCTCCATCGAGGGTTCGAATCCCTCGCCGTCCGTGGCCTGAGGGCCCATCTCGAGGCGGATGCAGAGGATCGCGACCATCGGCATCTACGAGTTCGACGCCGACAGCTTCGTGCGGGTGCTCGACGCCGCGAACGTGACCAAGGTGCTGGACATCCGCCAGCGTCGCGGGGTGCGCGGACCCGAGTACGCGTGGGCCAACGCACAGCGCCTGCAGGCCCTGCTCGAGCGCCACCGGATCGCGTACGAGCATCACCCGGAGCTGGCGCCCGACAGCGAGATGCGTGCGCTCCAGTACGGCGAGGACGCCAAGCAGGGTGTCGGAAAGCGCTCGCGCGTCAGGCTCTCCGAGGAGTACACGCGCGCATACACCGAGGAGATCCTCAACCTGGTGCCGCTCGAGCCGCTGGTCCGGCAACTGCCGGTACACGGGGTCGCCGCATTGCTGTGCGTCGAGGCGACGGCGCAGGCATGCCACCGGTCGATCGTCGCGCAGCGGCTGGCGGCGCGGTTCGGCCTTGAAATCATCGACCTGGAGCCGGTCGAGCCGGCCGCGTTCGATCTCGCCCCGCGCAGGCCGCGGCGCGGCTCTGAGGGGTAACGTCTCGCCCATGAGCGAAAACCCCCACTTCACCGCAGATCAGGCGCGAGCCGCCGGCGAGCGCGTCGGGATCGACTGGAGCAGTTCCAGGTTCGACGTCGAGCAGTTCCGGATGGGGATGGACGTCGAGCTCGAGCACGGCACCCACGATCACGAGACGAACGTGACCGACGACGACGTCGATGTCACGGCGAAGATCGCCCGCGCTCACCTCAACGAGTTCCCCGACTACTACACGCGACTGGCCGTGATGGAGTCAGAGGCCGAGGCGTACTGGGCAGCGCACGGGAACTAGTACGCCCGTCCGGACAGGCGTACTAGGCGCCGCCGGGCCCGCCGAAGGTGGAGCGCAGCAAGCGCTGGATCCGGCGCGCCCGGTCGGTGCCGCGGCGCCCGGCCCAGGGGTGCGGTCCCATCGCCCAGGGATGCCAGCCGAGCGTGCCGTATTGCTCGCGGATCACCGCCTTCAGCTCGCCGCGGTGCTCGCCGCACGCATAACGCTGGGGTCCATAGATGCCACGGCCGTGCCAGGTGAGCCACCGGCCTGGGTCCGCGTCCACGTATTCACCGTGGCGCAGGTCGAGCAGCTGCTGTTCAAGCGCGACCTGGGTCTGCGCGTCCGGCCGGCGCCCGCAGATCTCACACCTGAAGACGACCGTCACCGGCATCGGCTTCACGGTGGCGCTGACCCTGCCCACGCCACGGGGGCTCGGTGTCTGAGACACGGCGGATGCGCCGGTCGCGCAGGTAGCGGACCACGGGACCGTGCGCGTGCGAGGCGGTGAGCGCGTATAGCCGCGCCGCCAGGCTCGCCTTCATCAGCGGCATGTAGCGGTCCGGGAACCCCGGCATCGTGCACGCGATGCAGATACCGCCGACGTTCGGGCAGCCGCCGACGCCGCTCGACCAGCCGCGCAACGGCACGTTGCACTTGACGACCGGCCCCTTGCAGCCGAGCTTGACCAGGCAGCGCGCCTCGCCGTCGCCGTGCCCGCGTGCGAACTGACCCTGCTCGGCCATGCCCGAGCGGTTGCAGGCCTCGTGCACGGTGCGATCGAACAGGCGCCGGGGCCGGCCCTGCTCGTCCAGCTCCGGAGCCGGTCCCATCCCCGCGATCCACAGCACCAGCCCGAGCAGCATCTCGGTGATGTTGTCCGGCTGCGCCGGGCAGCCGGGGAGGTTGACGATCGGCAGATCGAGCCGGGAGCGCCAGTTCCAGCCGAGGTAGTCACGCAACCCCATCGCGCCCGTCGGGTTGTTCTTCATCGCCGGGATCCCGCCATAGGCCGCGCACGTGCCGAGCGCCATGACGGCGGCCGCGCGCGGTGCGAGCCGGTCGATCCACTCGTTGGTGGGGATCGGCTGGCCCGTTGCCGGATCGGTCCCGAGCCCGGCCCAATGACCGTCGCCATTGATCTCCTCGTTCGGCACCGAGCCCTCGAGCACCAGCACGAACGGGTCCAGCCTTCCGGCCGCGGCCGCCTCCCAGGCGCGCATGAAGTCGTCCCCGTTCTCATAGGCGAGGACCGGGTTGTGGATCACCACCGGCGGCATCCCCGGCAGGAAGCCGCGCAGCAAATCTTCGAGGCTGGGGTTCGTCGCCGAGGTCATTGCCAGCGAGTCGCCGTCGCAGCCAAGGCCGGTCGTCAGCCACATCACGGTGACCGCCCGCCTCATGAGACGCGTTCCCGGCTCTCGAGGTTCAGCTCCGCGGGGCGCTCGGTGAGCGACTCGAGCTGGGACTCGAGCGTGCCGTGCAGGTGCAGGTCCCCGGCGCTGCCGGTCACGATCCCCGCCTGTGACAGGCGTGCGAGGGCATGCGAGATCGACGGCCGCTCCGCGGCCACGAGCTGGCCGAGCAGGCGGTGGGTCAGCGGCAGCGTGAGGTGAACGCCGCTGTGCTCGACCCGGCCCCAGCGCGTCGCCAGGTGCCAGAACAACAGCAGCAGCCTGACGTCGAGCTTCGGCTGCGATGCGACCGCGCGCAGCAGGCTGAGCTCGTTCTGACGGCGCTCGGCTCGCCGGAACAGCGCCCCCAGCAGTTGCGGCCAGGGGCGCACGCGATCGACGAAGTCGGCGTCTAGCAGCGCCAGCTGCGTGGGCTGGAGCGCGTGCCAGGCGGCGCAGTGCTCGACCATCTCGTACGGGCAGGTGGTGTCCGGCTGTACCAGGTCGCCGCTGCCGATGAGCTCGGTCGCGGTGCGGTCGGCGACGCGCGTGTCGACGGCCATCAGCCCGTCGACCACGAGCAGCCCGAGCCCATCGCCGACGGCGTCGAGCCAGCCGTCAAGGTCACAGTCGCCGGTGTCGGACTCCAGCAGCCTGACGGTCGCGTGCTGGCGCGCGGAGAAGCGCAGGCTCGTGTCCAGCTCCTGCGCGAGGTCGTCATCGAGCTCGAGCAGGTAGCAATAGAGCCGCGAGGAACCTGGGGGGCGAGGCAAAGCCCGCCGCCCGGGAAACGGTGAGGGGCTCGACATGGAAGTGGCGCGAGTCTACGTGCCGCGCCCACCGAACGGGTGACAAATTGCCCGCCAAATATGGGCGCCTGAGGTGCCTGGTAACGCGCATTACCAAGCACTTTCACGCACCGGGAGATGGTGTTAGAACGCACTACAGGCATGTGTCTAGCGATTCCCGGCCAGATCCTGGAGATCGTCGACGAGGATCTCCGTCTGGCGAAGGTTGACGTCGCCGGCGTCAAACGCAACGTCAATATCGGCCTGCTCGACCTCGACGGCGAGCCCGCTCGCGTCGGCGACTGGGTGCTGATCCACGTCGGCTTCGCGATCTCACGCGTGGACGAGCAGGAGGCCCGCGCGACGCGCGACCTGCTGGAGCGGATGGGCGCGGACTACGAGCGTGAGCTCGAGGAGCTCAAGGCGAGCGTGATCGAATGAGCGGGCCCGAACGAGCGAGCGAGTCCGACCCGGTGGCTACCTGCGGCTCCGAGCACTGCATCACCTGCGGCGACGACGGCGAGCCGATGACCGTTCAGCGGGTCGACGACGCGACCCAGCTGGCCCTCTGCGACGACGCCGACGGCGCCCGGCACACGGTCGAGGTCGCCCTCGTCGCGCCGGTGTCGCGGGGCGACACGCTGCTGGTGCATGCGGGCACCGCACTCGTGCAACTGACCAGGGAGCCGACGGCGTGAGGTACGTCGACGAATACCGCGACGCCGAGCTCGGGCAGGTGCTCGCGAACGAGATCCTGTCGCTGGTCGAGCCGGGCCGCCATTACAAGTTCATGGAGGTGTGCGGCGGCCACACCCACTCGATCTACAAGTACGGGGTCGACGACCTGCTCCCCGCCAACGTCGAGCTGGTGCACGGCCCGGGCTGCCCGGTCTGCGTGATCCCGATGGGCCGCGTCGACGACGGCATCGCGGTCGCCCGCGAGCCCGGCGTGATCTTCACCTGCTTCGGCGACATGATGCGCGTGCCCGGCTCCGAGTGCACGCTGCTGGATGCGAAGGCGCGCGGCGCGGACGTGCGGATGGTCTACTCGCCGCTGGACGCGCTGCGGATCGCGCGTGAGAACCCCGGGCGACAGGTCGTGTTCTTCGCGATCGGATTCGAGACCACGGCTCCGTCGACGGCGCTGACGCTCAAGCGCGCGCGCAGCGAGGGCAGCCACAACTTCTCGGTGATGAGCAGCCACGTGACGATCGTGCCGCCGCTGCGGGCGCTGCTCGAGTCGCCGGACCTGCGCCTGGACGGCTTCATCGGGCCGGGCCACGTCTCGACGATCGTCGGCGCGCGGCCGTTCCAGTTCATCCCCTCCGACTACGGCAAGCCGGTCGTGATCGCCGGCTTCGAGCCGCTCGACATCCTGCAGGCGATCGTGATGATCCTGCGCCAGCTCCAGGAGGGCCGCCGCGAGGTGGAGAATCAGTACAAGCGCGTCGTTCCCTGGGAGGGAAACCTGCGGGCGCTCGAGGTGATGGCGGAGGTCTTCGAGCTGCGGCCGCACTTCGAGTGGCGCGGGCTCGGTTTCATCTCCCACAGCGGCCTGAGGCTCTCCGACGCGTACGCGGACCTCGACGCCGAGCGCCGCTTCAGCGTCCCCGGCGTGCGCGTCGCCGATCCGAAGGCGTGCCAGTGCGGCGAGGTGCTCAAGGGCGTGATCAAGCCCTGGGAGTGCAAGGTGTTCGGCACCGGCTGCACGCCTGAGCGCCCGATCGGCACCTGCATGGTCTCCTCCGAAGGGGCGTGCGCGGCCTACTACAACTTCGGCCGCTTCGCCCGCGAGCGCGAGGTCGTCTGATGCCGGTCCAGAGCACGCCGGTGTCGGAGCGCGAGCAGAGGATCCTCGGGATCATCGAGACGGCCCGCGGCAAGCGCGCGAAGTTCCGGCCTGAGCCGATCACCATGTCCCACGGCGCCGGCGGGAAGGCGACCAACTCGCTGATCGAGGGCCTGCTGCTGCCCGCGTTCGAGAGCCCTGCGCTCGGCGAGCTGTCTGACGCGGGCGCGGTCCAGCTGGACGGCCTGACGCTGGCGATGACCACCGACTCCTACGTCGTCAAGCCGCTGCGCTTCCCCGGTGGCTCGATCGGTGAGCTGGCCGTCAACGGCACCGTCAACGACCTCGCGGTCTCGGGCGCGCGTCCGCTCGCGCTCAGCCTGTCGCTGATCCTCGAGGAGGGTCTCGAGCCAGACGCGCTGACCGCGGAGGTCGAGGCGATCGCCGCCAGCGCCCGCGCCGCCGGGGTCCAGATCGTCACCGGCGACACGAAGGTCGTGGAGCGCGGCCACGCCGACGGGATGTACATCTGCACGACCGGCCTCGGCCACCGGGACCAGCGCGCCGCCCTCTCTCCCGGCGCGCTGCGACCCGGGGACCGGATCCTGCTCTCAGGCGCGATCGGTGAACACGGCACCGCGATCATGCTGGCCCGCGGCATGTTCGAGCTCGACGCCGAGGTCGAGTCGGACACCTGCTCGCTGTGGCCGGCGGTCGACGCGCTGCTCGACGCGGCCGGGCCGCAGCTGCGCTGCATGCGCGACGCCACCCGCGGTGGCGTCGCCTCGGTGCTCAACGAGCTGGCCCGCGCCTCGTCGGTGGCGATGCTCGTGCGCGAGCGCGAGATCCCGGTGCGGCCCGAGGTGGCGGGCGCCTGCGAGATCCTCGGGATCGACCCGATGTACGTCGCCAACGAGGGCAAGCTCGTGGCGTTCGTAGCACCGGAGGCGGCCGAGGCGGCGCTCGCCGCGCTGCGGACGGTGCCCGGTTGCGAGCAGGCGACCGAGATCGGCGAGGTTCGCACGGAGCCCCCGGGGATGGTGCTCGTGCAGACGAGCTTCGGCGGCAGGAGGGTGATGGATCAGTTGGTCGGTGATCCGCTTCCGCGGATCTGTTGACACGCAGAGAGGAGACGGCATGGCGACTGAGGCATATGCAGAGCACAGGCAGACCGAGGAGGTGACCGCGCATGTCCTCTGGATGACCACCGGCCTGAGCTGCGAGGGCGACTCCGTCGCGATGACCTCCGCCACCAACCCGAGCCTGGAGGACATCATCCTGCAGGCGATCCCGGGGATGCCGAAGGTCATCGTCCACAACCAGGTCGTCGATTACGCCGTCGGCCAGGAGTACGCGCAGGCGTGGTTCGACGCCGAGCAGGGCAAGCTCGACCCGTTCGTGCTGTGTATCGAGGGGTCGCTCGGCAACGAGGAGATCAACGGCGACGGACACTGGACCGGGTTCGCCGTCAACCCCGAGGACGGGCAGCCGATCACGATGAACGAGTGGATGGACCGGCTGGCGCCGAAGGCGGCCGCCGTCGTCGCGATCGGGACCTGCGCCACATACGGCGGCATCCCGGCGATGAAGAACAACCCGACCGGGGCGATGGGCGTGCCCGATTACCTCGGCTGGAACTTCCGCTCCAAGGCCGGCCTGCCGATCGTCTGCATCCCCGGATGCCCGGCGCAGCCGGACAACATGACCGAGGTCCTCCTGTATCTGGCGCTACACCTCGCCGGGCGCGCGCCGGCGCCGGAGCTCGACGAGGCGCTGCGGCCAAAGTGGCTGTTCGGGCGCACGGTGCGCGAATCCTGCAACCGCGCCGGCTTCACCGAACAGGGGCAGTTCGCAACCGAATACGGCTCGGACCATCGCTGCCTGGTC
>WQWK01000104.1 GCA_009785395.1 Conexibacteraceae bacterium | reverse complement strand
GCGTGACCCTCTGACGCGGGTTCGCGGGCGAGTCCCGCCGCCGCATAGGCGTCGGCCTCGTCGAGCGTCTCCTGCTTGAGCAGCGCCGTGACGAGGTCGTCGAGCTGGGAGCGGTGCTCGCGCAGCAACGCGACCACCTCGCGGTGGGCGGCCTCGACGATCCGGTGCACCTCCTCGTCGACCAGCTGCTGGGTCTTCTCCGATGTCTCCGATGCCCCCGGCAGCAGCATGCTCTGGCCCTCTGAGGGGATCACCGCCACCGGCCCGATCGCGGTGCTCATGCCCCAGCGCCCGACCATGTAGCGCGCGATCCGGGTGAGGTGCTGAATGTCGGACTCGGCGCCGGTGGTGAGGTCGCCGAAGACGATCTCCTCGGCGGCGCGGCCGCCGAGCGCGACCTTGATCTGCGCGTTCAGGTGGCGGTTGTCGAGGTTGAAGCGGTCGGCGTCGGGTGCCGAGAAGGTCACACCGAGCGCCTGGCCGCGGGGGATGATCGACACCTTGCGGACCGGGTCGGCGCCCGGCGTGAGCATCCCGACGATCGCGTGGCCGGCCTCGTGGTAGGCCGTGCGGCGGCGGTCCTCGTCGCTGATCATCACGTTGCGGGCGGCGCCGAGGACGATGCGCTCGAGCGCGTTGGTGATGTCGTCCTGCGTGACCTTCGGGTGGCTGCGTTTCGCGGCGAGCAGGGCTGCCTCGTTGACGAGGTTCGCGAGGTCGGCGCCGACCATCCCCGGGGTCGTGGATGCGATCTGCCCGAGGTCGACGCCGGGCGCCAGCGGGACCGAGCGCGTGTGCACCCTGAGGATGGCCTCGCGCCCGTTGCGGTCGGGCGGCTGCACGACGACCCGGCGGTCGAAGCGGCCGGGCCGCAGCAGCGCCTGGTCGAGGATCTCCGGACGGTTGGTCGCGCCCAGCACGATCACGCCCGTGCGTGCGTCGAACCCGTCCATCTCGGTCAGGATCTGGTTGAGCGTCTGCTCGCGCTCGTCGTGGCCGCCGCCGATGTTGGGCCCGGCCGATGAGCGCGAGCGCCCGACGGCGTCGAGCTCGTCCACGAAGATGATCGCGGGGGCGGCCTCCTTGGCCTGTGCGAACAGGTCACGCACGCGCGAGGCGCCGACGCCGACGATCATCTCGACGAACTCCGACGCAGACATCTGGAAGAACGGCACGCCCGCCTCGCCGGCGACGGCACGCGCGAGCAGCGTCTTGCCGGTGCCGGGCTGACCGCTGAGCAGCACCCCGCGCGGTATCTTCGCCCCGAGCGCGAGGTACTTGTCGGGGTTCTTCAGGAAGTCGACGATCTCATGCAGCTCCTCTTTGGCCTCGTCGATGCCGGCCACGTCGGCGAACGTGACCGGTTGGTCCTCCGCCTCGACGCGCCGCGCGCGCGAGCGGCCGAAGGACATCAGCCCGCCGGCGCCCCCGGCCCCGGCCGCGCGCCGCATGATGAAGACGAACAGCAGCACCAGCAGGATCGTCGGCCCGAAGCCGAAGATGAAGCTCTCGAGGATCGAGGGCCCCGTATCCGGGTTCTGGGCGTTGATCGTTACCTTCTCGCTGCTGAGCAGCGCGTCGAGGCTGTTCTTATCGGCGAACTCCGGGACCTGGGTCGAGAAGTCCTTGGTGGCAGTCGCGCCCTGGTAGCTGAACGGCGTCTTGAAGGAGCCCTGGATCGCCAGCGAGGTGCTGGAGATCGAGCTGACGTTGCCGTCGTGGAGCTGAGCGATGAACGTCGGCGAGTAGGGGATCCGCACCCGGTTCGTGCTCAGCGCCGACGACGAGATGTACAGGTTGATCGCCAGCAGCACCGCAACGACACCGATGAGCACGAGCCACTGGTTCGCGCGCGGACGGCCCGGGCTGCCCTGCCCGCCGGGCCGCACCGGCCCGCCCCGCATGCTGCTCCCCGTCGACGGGGTGCCGCCCGGGGCCTGGTTGCCGCCCGGAGCGCGGTTGCCGCCCGGGGCTCGGAGCCCACGCCAGGGGGATGGTGGCTGCTGGCCGCCGTTCGAGCGCGGCCGACCGCTCAGCCGCTCCGGCTGCGGTTGACGCCCTGGTTGCGGGTCCGGCTGGTCAGCCATTGGTTGATTGTGGCAAGTGCGGAGCCTGAGCTGTGCGCGGTCGCTCGCGGCGTCGCCCGGACCGGGCTCAGTAGGACTCGATGCGGAGCCGGAACGACTCGGATCCCTCGACGGTCGCGCCCTCTGCGTAGGCGCGCTCGCTGAGGGCTCGGTCGGATGTGACGACGCGCACGGCGTGCGGCTCGGGGTCAGATTTCAGCCTGCGCACGATCTCGTCGTCGGCGGCGTTGGCCTTCGGCTTGGGGGCGTTGGCGACCTCGATCACGGTCGAGCGGATCGGGGGAGAGGGCTTGCGCTCGAACACGACGGTGACGTCCTCGCCGTCCGCGGCCGCCCATCGCTCGAGCTGATCGACGAGCCTCAGCATCGCGGCATCGCGGTCGCGCCACCATTTGTCGGGGCGGGTGCCGATCACGTTCATGCCGTCCACAAGCCAGCGCACGGACCGTATTGTCGCGATCCGGGTGTGCGCGCGGAGCCGGCCGGAATCCCGCGCTGCGACCGGCGTCTGCGTGCGGAGGCGCTCCGGTGTGTGCGTGCAAACCGGGGTTTATGCATACGTGCAAGCCCTTGAATGCACAGTTGCGTGCATTGTTGAATTCCGCTTGTGACAATGCCGTAAACGCGGGGGATCTGGAGATCCGGGCCGTCGCGCTTCCGTGATAGCGTGCGCATATGTAAGGTCGCCCAAAGGGCGATGCAGAGTAGGTGCAGGCACCGGTGTGGTCGGGAGAGACGTCCTCGCGGTAGAAGCACTGATAGCTACGGAGGGAATCTCCAAAATGCCAACCGGCACAGTCAAGTGGTTCAGCGACGAGAAGGGCTTCGGCTTCATCACACCCGATGAGGGCAGCCGCGACCTGTTCGTCCACCACACCTCGATCACGGCCGACGGGTACCGCTCGCTCGCCGAGGGCGCCAAGGTGTCCTACGAGGAAGAGGCCGGCCCGAAGGGGCCCAAGGCCATCAACGTCACCAAGCTGTAGGGCCCTAAGCAGCCTGCACCTCCAGGGCCGCGGCCATTCGCGCCGCGTCCCTGGGGCTGTGACGATCCGCTCGAGCGTGGCGCGGCAGCTTGACCCGAGCGACCTCGTGGCAATGCAGTACGCAGAACGAACACCGTATTGCCAGTAGGTCCGGGCCGCCAGCCGCCAGTCGGGATCGCAGGGCAGCTCGATCACGCATCGGCGACGTAACCGTCGGCCGGCTCCATCTCGAGCCCGGCCGAATGCCATGCGGAGAAGCCGCCGGCCATGTTGTGGGCGTCGAACCCGGCCTGCAGCAGCGCGTCGGTCGCCATCGCGGAGCGGCTTCCGCTCTTGCAGTAGAGGATGACTGGGACATCCCGGTCGATCGTCGCCGCCTCCGCGGCGAGGTTCTGCAGCTCGATCAGCCGGCTTCCGGTGATATGCCCGGCCTCGTGCTCGTGCGCGGCGCGCACATCGATCAGCTGCACGCCGCCGGCGGCCAGGAGCTCGGCAACCTGTTTGGGGGTGTAGTCATCGCTCATGTGCGGAAAGCCTACAACCACGCGGTTTCCAGAGCTTTTCGTCCCGTCGTCCGCAATTTCTGGCCCATTCGGCCTGATTGGTTGTTATGCTGCCCGGCCAGCACACCCACGCCGAGTCCCACTCCGCGCGACGGAGAGGGAACGGGGGAACCAGTTGTATGAGCCGAGCAGTCGGCTCTTGGGGCGAATCGCGGATCCGAAAACCGCGTAGCGCGACCTCTTTCAGCGCGAGCCCGACAGCTAACCCCGTAGGCGGAAGAAAGAGAAAGGGCTGGTTTGTCGTACTCAAAAGCTGTGATGTTCGGTTGGCGCCGGCTCGCAGCCTTCTCCATCCTGTGCTTCGCGTTCGTGGCGTTCGCAGCAGCAGGATCGGCCAGTGCTGACACTGGCCCCTGCAGTACCAACAGCGGAGGATCCGGAGTCGGCGGCACCACGACCACGACGTCGACGACCTGCACGGTCACGACTACGCCGACCACCACGCCGACGCCGACCACCACCACGCCGTCCACGACGGCCACCACGACAACTCCGACGACGACCACTTCGACCACCAAGAAGCCGACGTCGACCAAGAAGCGGAAGACGGTGTCGTTTGCCTTCGGCAGCCGGATGCTGTCGCTCGGCATGCACGGCACCGACGTCCTGGCGCTCCAGCACGATCTCACGGCGCTCGGCATCGCGACACCGGCGACGGGAACCTTCTCGCGCACGACGCTGCGGCGCCTGAAGGCCTTCCAGCGCAAGTACCACCTGTCGGTCGACGGGGTAGCCGGGCCGAGCTCGATCAGCACGCTGAAGCGACTCCTGAACTCGGCGCTGCATCTCACCGAGAGCGCGAACGCGGCCAAGGAGCTGGCATCCGGCACCACCGTGACATCGACCGCGTCCAGCGGGCCACTGCCCGCCGGCGACACCGGCCGTTCCGGGGGCAGCGGCATCGCTCCATCCGGCGTCAGCGAACCCGAGCAGAACGCGACCCTGGTCGATGGCCTCGCGGTTCCGGCCGCGGGCACGCCCGCCAAGATCGTGGCGATGCTCGACGCCGCGAACAAGATCGCCTACGACCCCTACATCTACGGCGGTGGTCACGCGAGCTTCAACGCAGCGGGCTACGACTGCTCCGGGTCCGTCAGCTACGTGCTGCATGCCGGCGGCCTGCTGGCCACGCCACTGGACTCCTCGCAGTTCGTGGGCTACGGCCTGCCGGGCAAGGGCAACTGGGTCACGGTCTACACCAACGGCCCGACGCACGCCTACATGGAGATCGCCGGCCTGTGGTTCGACACGGCCGCACAGACGGCGGCGAACGGCAACGATCGCTGGTCGACCAGTCGTATCGGGGAGCCGGGGCTCGGTACCTTCATGGCCCGGCACCCGTCCGGCCTGTAAGACGAGCCACAACAGTCTGTAATTCAGTAGATGCGGTCGGAGGGGATCCCGCCCTCCGGCCGCACCTCTCCCGCCCTCCGGCCGCACCAGTACCCGTGCGCAGGTGCGGGCGGCGGGAAGTGCAGGCGGCACAGACATGACACAGGCGCAACAGACCGCCGGGTAGGATTGAGGTGTGTCGGCGCTCGCAGACCTCTACACCATCCCGCAGGAGCTGCTGGACTTCCGGGACACGATCCGCCAGATCGCCCAGGAGCGGATCGCACCGCGCGCGGCCGAGATCGACGAGCGCGCCGAGTACCCCCACGACCTGCGCCGGCTGCTCGCCGAGCAGGACGTGCTCGGCCTGCCGTTCGATGAGGAGTACGGCGGCACCGGCACCGGCACGCTGATGCTGAACGTCGCCGTAGAGGAGATCGCGAAGGCCGATGCGTCGACGGCCCTGATCCTGATGATCCAGGAGCTCGGCACGCTGCCGCTCAAGCTCCACGGCTCCGAGGAGCTGAAGAGCCGCTTCCTGCCGCGCTGCGCGACCGGCGAGTGGTCGCCCGCGTTCGCGCTGTCCGAGGCCGAGGCCGGGTCCGATCCCGGCGGCATGATCACGACCGCCCGCCCCGACGGCGAGGACTGGGTGATCAACGGCTCCAAGACGTGGATCACCAACACCGGCATCGCCGACTTCTACTGCGTGTTCGCGGTGACGGACCGTGAGGCCGGCCATTCGCATGGGATCACCGCGTTCGTCGTCGAGGCCGATCGCCCCGGATTCAGCGTCGGCAAGCTCGAGCACAAGCTCGGGATCCGCGCCTCACCGACCGGTTCGCCGGTGTTCGAGGACGTGCGCGTTCCGGCCGCCAACGTGATCGGCGAGGTGGGCAAGGGTTTCAAGGTCGCGATGAGCACACTGGACCGCTCGCGGCTGGGAGTCGCCGCGCAGGCGCTCGGAATCGCCCAGGGCGCGACCGATTACGCCGCCGCCTATGCGCGGGAGCGCAAGCAGTTCGGCCAGCCGATCAACAGCTTCCAGGCGATCCAGTTCAAGCTCGCCGACATGGAGACCAGGTGCGCCGCCGGCCGCGAGCTGCTCTACCAGGCCTGCTGCAAGGTCGACCGCGGCGATCCCGACTTCGGCAAGTATTCGGCGATGGCGAAGCTGTTCTGCTCCGACACGGCCATGGAGGTGACGGTCGAGGCGGTCCAGATCCTCGGCGGTTACGGGTTCGTCAAGGAGTACCCGGTCGAGCGGATGATGCGCGATGCCAAGATCACGCAGATCTACGAGGGCACCAATGAGATCCAGCGTCTCGTGATCGCGCGTACCCTGAGGTGAGAGACAATGCGATCGCGACCGACCACCACCCGCGGGATCCTCTTGTCGGCGCTTGCCGCGCTCGTCTCCGCCGTGGGCGTGATGACGCTGATCACCGGGTTCAGCGCCAACGGCCTGATCAAGACGCTCCAGGTCGGAGCGATCATCGTGCTCGGCGCCGGGATCATCACCAGCGTGACCGTGCTCGCGCTGCTGCACTTCGCCAACTGGCAGTCACCCGCCTCCGATGACGACTTCGATCTGATCGTGCGCCGCGCCGAGGCGCTGGCCGCCGACGACTCCTGGGGCTACTCCGACGACGACTACGGGGACACGCTCGGCGAACACGACGTCATCGAGCTGGACGACGAGGAGGACTTCAAGGCGCTGGTGCGCTCCGCGATCGACGAGCTGCCGCTCGAGTTCCACCGCGCGCTCGAGCACGTCGCGATCGTCGTCTCCGACGGCGGCGCAGCCGTGCGCACCGGCCGCGGCCGTCGCGGCGCCTACGGCCTCTACCAGGGCGACACCGTCGTGCAGAACTACTTCCACGACCGCATCGTGATCTTCCGCGACACGCTGATGCGCGACTTCGGCCACGACCCGGACCTGCTGCGCGAGCAGGTCACACGCACAGTCCGCCACGAGCTCGCCCACCATCTCGGCTGGGACGAGCGCGGCGTCGGCGGTCTGGGCCTCTAAGAGAGCCGATAGCGCAGGAAGAGCGTGCCGTCACGCTCGAG
>WQWK01000103.1 GCA_009785395.1 Conexibacteraceae bacterium | reverse complement strand
TGACCGCGGTCGGCGGCGTCTCCCTCGAGGTCCCCGAGCGCTCGATCGTGTCTGTGATCGGGCCCAACGGCGCCGGCAAGACGACGCTCTTCAACATGCTGACCGGCCTCTACAAGCCGACCTCCGGACGCATCCTGTTCCAGGGCAAGCAGATCGGCGGCACGCGGCCCGACAGGATCACGAAGGCCGGCATCGCCCGGACCTTCCAGAACATCCGTCTGTTCGGCGCGATGACCGCCACCGAGAACGTGCTGATCGGCCGCAGCTCGCGCATGAAGTCGGGCCTCGGCGGCGCGGTGTTCCGGCCGCCGTGGGTGCGCCGCGAGGAGCGCGACGCCACGACGAAGGCGCGCGAGCTGCTCGCCTACGTCGGCATCGCTCCGGAGAACGCCGGCCGCGTGTCCACGGAGCTCTCCTACGGCGACCAGCGCCGGGTCGAGATCGCCCGCGCGCTCGCCTCGGATCCGAAGCTGCTGCTGCTCGACGAGCCGACCGCCGGCATGAACCCGCACGAGTCCGAGGAGCTGAAGGACTTCCTCTTCAAGCTGCGTGACGAGCTGGGGTTGACGATCCTGCTGATCGAGCACGACATGAAGGTGATCATGAGCGTCTCAGAGCAGATCACCGTGATGGACCACGGTGTCAAGATCGCCGAGGGCACGCCCGCGGAGATCCGCTCGAACCCTGAGGTGATCGAGGCGTACCTCGGCAAGGAAGCGGATTCCCGCCCACCCACCCCCGACCGAGAGGACAGCGATGGCGCTGCTTGAGGTCAACGACATCCAGGCCCATTACGGTGGCATCCAGGCGCTCAAGGGCGTCTCGCTGCAGGTCGCGGAGGGTGAGGTCGTGACCCTGATCGGGTCCAACGGCGCCGGCAAGTCGACGACCCTGCGCTCGATCACCGGGCTCACGCCGGCATCGAGCGGCAGCATCACGATCGACGGCGAGGACATCACGCACGTGCCCGCGCACGAGATCGTGGACCGCGGCATCGCGCTCTCCCCGGAGGGCCGCCATTGCTTCGCCCGCATGACCGTCCGGGAGAATCTCGACCTCGGCGCCCACCGGCGCCGCAAGGATCCGACCGTGTCGGCGGACCTCGACCGGATCTTCGACCTGTTCCCGCGGCTCAAGGAGCGCGAGAAGCAGAAGGCCGGCACGATGTCCGGCGGCGAGCAGCAGATGCTCGCGATCGGCCGCGCGCTGATGGCCAAGCCCAAGGTGCTGCTGCTCGACGAGCCGTCGATGGGCATCGCCCCGATCCTGGTGCAGCGCATCTACGAGACGATCACCGAGATCAACCGTGACGGCATGACGATCCTGTTGGTAGAGCAGAACGCCAACTATGCGCTCGACATCTCCTCGCGCGGCTACGTGATGGAGACCGGCAGGATCGTGCTCGAGGGCGACTCGGAGCGTCTGCGCACCGATCCTGAAGTCCAACGTGCCTACCTGGGAACCTGAACGACAATGGCAATTCTCGCACTGATCGGGCCCACAGCCCTCTATCTGCTCTTCGCCTGGCTGCTGTCAGCCGCGATCGGCGCCTGGGTCAGCGAGCGCAAGGGCTACGGCGAGCGCGTCGGCCTCGCCTTCGGCCTGCTGCTGACCGTGCTCGGCCTCGTGCTGGTGCTGCTGCTTCCCGGCCGTCCCGGCTCGATGTGGAAGACAGAGGGCCCGCTGCCCAAGCGCGGACGCGGCTGACCCGCCCACGGTAGCCTCCGTCGGCGATGGCCGCCACCGCCGACGCTCACGCCACCGACCCTGCCACCGCTCCGCGCGAGCTGCTCCTGATCGACGGCAACAGTCTTGCCTACCGGGCGTTCTTCGCGCTGCCCGAGTCGATCGCGACCTCGACCGGGATTCCCACCAACGCGATCTTCGGGCTCGCCTCGATGCTCGTGAAGATCCTGACCGAGTACGGCCAGCGTCCGACGCTCGTCGTCTGGGACGGCGGCTACACGGGCCGCAAGGAGATCTACCCGGAGTACAAGGCGCAGCGCTCCTCACGCCCGGACCTGCTGAAGGAGCAGTGGCCGCACTTCGAGCCGCTGATCGAGGCCTTCGGCTACAGCAACCTGCGCGTCGATGGCTACGAGGCTGACGACGTGATCGCCTCGATCGCGGCGCTCGCCCACCACGCCGGCCCCGACGGAAGGCCGATCCCGGTGATGATCCTCACCGGCGACCGTGACGCCTTCCAGCTGGTCGACGACAGCACCCGCATCATGGCCCCGGGCCGCGGGATCACCGACACCAAGATCTATGACGCCCAGGGGGTGGTCGACCGCTATGGGATCGCACCCGAGCTCGTCCCCGATTTCATCGGCCTCAAGGGCGACACGAGCGACAACATCCCCGGCGTCCCGGGGATCGGCGACAAGACCGCTGCCGACCTGCTGCAGCGGTTCGGCACGCTCGAGAACGTGCTCGCCTCGGTCGGCGAGATCTCCGGCGCCAAGCGCAAGGAGAACCTCACCAACCACGCCGACGACGCCCGCCTCTCCAAGCAGCTCGCGACCGCCAAGCGGGACATCCCGCTGGAGCTCGACCTCGGTGAGCTCGTCAACCAGGAGCCGGACCGCTCCAAGCTGCGTGACACGTTCCGGACATTCGAGCTGCGTGATCCGTTGCGGCGTTTGGAAGACGCGTTGGGGGTGGACGCTGCAGCTCCCGCTCCGGCACGATCGAGTGCCGTCGCGGGGTCTACAGCGCCCACCCCCACCGTGACCGAGGCCACGACTGACCAGCTGCGCGCGCTGCCGCCGGACGCTGAGGTGGCGGTGGCTGTGCGGCCCCCGGCCGCGCCCGAGGGGGCGCTGTTCGGCGAGGATCCGCACTGGCGGTTCGCTGCGTTCGTGGGCGGCGGGGCCGGAAAGGCTGGGTCCGCGGGTGGGCAAGCGCGCCCACCCGCGGAGGTGTTGCTCGGAGCCTGTGAGGATCCGGCCGAGGTCGTCGCAGCGCTGGGGGAACGGCCGGTGGTCGCCCACGACGCCAAGTCGCTGGGGACGGTTCCGGCGAACCTCGTGCACGACACCGAGGTCGCCGCCTACCTGCTGGAGCCGGCCCGCCGCGCGTACCCGTTCCGGGAGCTGACCGAGGAGCGGGGCTTCGGCGCGCCGTCCGAGCTCGATCCGGTCGCCGCTGACGCGGTGCTCGTGGCGCAACTCGCCGGCTGGCAGCGCTCCGAGCTTGTGGGCCGGGGCCTGATGGACCTGTTCAACGAGGTCGAGCTGCCGCTCGTGCGGATCCTGCGTGACATGGAGCTCGCCGGGCTGAGGGTGGACACCGACCGGCTGGCCGCGATCTCGGCGCGGGTGAAGGCCGAGGCCGACCTGCTCGAGGAGGAGATCTACGAGCTCGCAGGGGAGGAGTTCATGCTCGGCTCGCCGCGGCAGCTCGAGGAGATCCTGTTCGGCAAGCTCGGACTCACGCGCAAGCGCCGCGGCAAGACCGGCTACAGCACCGACGCCCGCGTTTTGCAGGCGATTCGCGACGAGCATCCGATCATCGCCAAGATCGAGCGCTGGCGCGAACTGACCAAGCTCGCGCAGACCTACCTCGACGCGCTTCCGCAGCTGATCGCCGCCGACGGCCGCATCCATACGACCTTCAACCAGACCGCGGCCGCGACCGGGCGCTTGTCATCGAACAGCCCCAACCTGCAGAACATCCCGATCCGGACGAAGCTCGGGCGCGAGATCCGGGCGTCCTTTGTGGCCGAGCGGGGGAATCTGCTGGTCAGCGCCGACTACTCGCAGGTCGAGTTGCGGCTGCTCGCCCAGATCGCGGGCGAGGATGTCCTGAAGGAGATCTTCAAGCGCGGCGAGGACGTTCACACGGCCACGGCGATGCGGGTCTTTCAGGTTGAGGCTGACCAGATCGACCCAGGGATGCGCTCGAAGTCGAAGATGATCAACTACGGGATCGTCTACGGCCTCTCGGCCTACGGCATGGCTGATCGCCTGCACATCCCGCAGGCCGAGGCCGACGAGTTCATCCAGCGCTACCTGGACGGCTTCCCGGCGGTCAAGCGCTTCATCGACGAGACGATCGAACAGGGGACCGAACACGGCTACGTGTCGACGCTGTTCGGGCGCCGGCGCCAGGTGCCTGAGTTGCGCTCGCGCCGCTGGGAGATGCGGCGCCAGGGGGAGCGGTTTGCGGTCAACATGGTGATCCAGGGCACCGCCGCCGACATCATGAAGGTCGCCATGGTGCGGGCCTGGAACGCTCTACGCGCCGAGGGGTTGGCGACTCGGCTGGTCCTGCAGATTCACGACGAGCTGCTGTTCGAGGGGCCCTCGGATGAGGCCGAACAGGTGCGCGCGCTGGCGATCCGCGAGATGGAGAGCGCTTACGCGATGGATCCGCCGCTGGCGGTCGAGGCCGGGGTCGGCAGCGACTGGCTCAGCGCGAAGTGACGCCGGCCCGTCACGAATGACGGGTGCGCGATCGCCAGGTAGTTGTTGAAGGACCAGTCGACAAAACGCTTGTTGCCCAGCGCCTGGAGGGTCGGCGCCAGGATGCGGGGCGGGACCCGGGGCACAAGGTTCTGGACCCTCAGCATCAACTCGAACTTCCAGCGGTGGGCGGCGCTGAAGGCGCCGTAGCGGGCGAGCGCCGCCTGCTTGGTCTGGCGCCCGCCGATCACGTCCGCCAGCTCGCGGCCGGCGGCGATGCCGAAGTAGAGGGCTGTGCGGATGCCCTCGGCGGTCAACGGCAGGCAGTGGCCGGCCGAATCGCCGGTGAAGAAGATGCCGTCGTCGGTGGCTTCGCGGATACGGTGCGGGATCCAGTTGCCCTGGTAGCGAACCGGCTCGCGGTCCAGGTCGTTCGCCAGCTGGATGGTCGTGTCCTTGACGTGGAAGCGGGGGTCGAAGGAGCCGACCCCGACACGCATCTCGTTGTCGGCGGGGAAGCTCCAGCCGTAGCCGGCGGGGACGTAGCGGCGGTCGATCCAGATCTCGAGGTCGTCGCCGCTGCCGGTGGGATGCACCTCCAGGCCGCGTGACAGGTAGGCGTCCGGCGGCTGGATCGGTTCGCCGGTGCCCAGCACCCGGCGCCAGCCGAGCGCATCGACGATCAGCGGCGCCCGGATCTCGCCGCGGTCGGTGTGTACGCCCGCAATGTTCCCGTCCGCAATGCTCCCGTCCTGGTGGAGGCGGCCCTCAACCTTGGCCGTCTCGAACTCGAAGTCGCCCTGGGTGGCGAGCAGGCCGCAGAGCGTGCGGTAGTCGAAGGTCGAGAACGTCCAGGGGAGCTGGTAGCGGCTGGTCCCGTACGGCGTGTGGATCACCAGTTCGCCGAACGTCTGCTGGTGCGCGCCCATCAGATCAAGCGCTTCCAGCCACTGGGTCGGGATCCCGCAGGCGGAGGTCTGGCGCTCGCCGATCTCGTAGCGGTCGATCAGCATGACCTTGGCGCCGGTGCCGGCGAGCTCGCGTGCGACCGCGAGGCCCGCGAAGCTGGCCCCGCAGATCAGAACGTCGCAGTCACGGTGCAGCGGGGTCCGCTCAGCGCCGCGTTTGGTCGCGCGTACAGGCACGGCGGCGATGATAGGAGCATGCGGCTACCATGGGGGGACTCATGTCAACGCTTACCGCTCCCAACCCAACCGAACATTCAGACGCCAAGGTCGTCGAAGGTTCCAACGGCCTGCTGCTCGAGATCGACGGCAAGATCGTCCCCAACTATGACGCCACGATTCACCCCTTCTCGGAGGGAGACGTCGTCACCGGCCATGTCGTCCGCATCGACAACGACGAAGTGCTCGTCGACATCGGCTACAAATCCGAAGGCGTCATCCCCGTCAACGAGCTCTCGATCCGCAAGTCTGTGGATCCCGGCGACGAGGTTTCGCTTGGTGAAGAGGTCGACGCGCTCGTCCTCACCAAGGAGGACCAGGACGGCCGTCTGATCCTCTCCAAGAAGCGCGCTCGCTTCGAGAAGGCGTGGCGCCGCATCGAGGCAGCCGCCCAGTCCGGCGAGCCGGTGGAGGGTTTCGTCATCGAGGTGGTCAAGGGCGGCCTCATCATCGACCTCGGCGTGCGCGGCTTCCTGCCCGCGTCGCTGGTCGACATCCGCCGTGTCCCGAATCTCGATGAGTACATGGGTACGACGATCGAGTGCAAGGTCATCGAGCTCAATCGCTCGCGCAACAACGTCGTGCTCTCGCGCCGCGCGGTGCTCGAGGAGCAGCGCAAGGAGGACCGTGAGCGGATCCTCGATCGCCTGCAGCCCGGGCAGGTCGTGGAGGGCGTGATCTCCAACATCGTCGACTTCGGCGCGTTCGTCGACCTCGACGGGATCGACGGTCTGATCCACATCTCGGAGCTCTCGTGGTCCCACGTCAACCACCCGTCGGAGATCCTCAACATCGGCGACACGGTTTCCGTGAAGGTGCTCGACATCGATCGTCAGCGCCAGCGCATCTCGCTGGGTCTCAAGCAGACCCAGGAGGATCCGTGGCAGCGCGTGGTCGACACCTACAACATCGGCGACGAGCTCGACGGCACGGTCACCAAGGTGGTCACCTTCGGCGCGTTCGTTGAGATCCTCGACGGCGTCGAGGGCCTCGTGCACATCTCCGAGCTCGCTCAGCATCATGTCGAGAATCCGCGCGAGATCATCCAGCCGGGCGACCCGATCCGCGTCAAGATCCTCGAGATCGACTCGGAGCGCCGCCGCCTGTCACTTTCGATCAAGCGGGTCGAGGGCCAGGTCCTGCCGGTGCGGCCGATCGTCGCCCCGACGGCGACCGAGATCGCGGACGTCCCCGAGCTGGGGCTGTCCGAGGAGGTCTTCTCCGAGGAGCCTGAGGCCGAGGTGGCCCCGGAGCCCGCTGCCGAGCCCGAGGCTGCCGCCGACGCGGAGCCCGAGGTCGCTGCCGAGCCCGAGGCTGCCGCCGACGCCTCCGCTGAGACCGAAGCCTAGGCACCCACGTTTCCTGAGGGGCGGTACGGTCTAGCCGTGCCGCCCTTCATTGCCTTAACCGGAGGGATTGGGGCGGGCAAGTCGACTGCGCTGGCCGCGCTCGA
>WQWK01000102.1 GCA_009785395.1 Conexibacteraceae bacterium | reverse complement strand
GGGGAGGGCACCACGACCACCGGCAGGTCGGCATGGTGGAGGATGCTGTGCGAGACGCTGCCGAGCATCAGCGACTTGATGCCCGTGTAGCCGCGGCTGCCGCAGACGATCAGGCTCGCGTCCGATGCCGCCGCCTCGGTCAGGATCGCGTCGGCGATCGTGGTCTCGACCACCACCGTCTTGCCGGTGGCCTGCAGTCCGCTCTCGTTCGCAAAGGCCGCTCCCTCTTTCGCGTTCTCGGCCGAGGCCGCCTCGGACTCCTTGTCGATCTCGTCGTAGTCGACGACCACGCCGACACCGGCGCCGACGCGTGCCATCGTGTCGATGAAGCGCTGCCAGACCGTCAGGATCGTTGCCGTCTCACCGGGGAACATCTTGCTCGCCTGCTCGATCGCTGCCTTGGAGTCGTCCGAGCCGTCATACGCAATCAGGATCACTGGTTCTCCTTGTGGTTTCTCTCACGCTCTCAAGCTGTCGGTTGGACGCTATCTGAATGGGCCTGTGTTTCGTGTTTCCGGCCCGGTGCGCCACCCCTCAAAACACGATTTCCGGCCGATATCGCCGCGACATCGCGTGCGATATCGGCCGTAACCCCCGCCGCAGAACGAGCCTGACGGGATCTGCGCCGGGACGGCTCGGCCGGGTGGCGGTGGCCGTGAGCTCGCGCGGTGGGTCGCATCGCCCGCCCGCATACGTCTCAGATCACCCCGGGGCTATCGCGTCAGGCCACAAACGGCCGGGGCGGGCGATCCCCAGCCAGAAGCGCAGCGGTCACCGACGCGCGCACCCGCACGCTCGCGTCCTCGCATTGGTGCTCTTCGAAAGAAGAACGGGCCTACACGAGCGCTTCTCGTGTCCCGCCACCGTGAAGGCCCTGGCCGCCCACCGGTGACCTCTGAGGCGCCGTCGGATCGTCGGCGTCTCAGCTGACCAGCCTGCGGTCCAGGGCGTAGCGCACGAGCTCGGCGCGGTCGCTCAGGCCGAGCTTCTGCTGGATGTGGGTCCGGTGCGTCTCGACCGTGCGCACCGACAGGAACAGCTCCTGCGCCACCTGCGCGTTCGTGTAGCCGAGCGCGATCAGCCGCAGGATCTCCAGCTCCCGCTCCGAGAGGCCGTCGGGCGGCCCCGGCGGTTCGGCGGCGAGTTTGGCGCCAAGGCGCGGGTTCAGGTAGCGCTCGCCTGCGACCGCCGCGCGGATCGCCGCTACCAGCTCGGCGTCCGCCGCCTCCTTCAGGACGTAGCCGAGCACACCCGCGCCGAGCGCGGCACGCGCGTAGGCGGGCTCGTTCTGCATCGTCAGCACGACGATCTGTGTGTCCGGGAACTCCGCGCGCAGCCCCGGGATCGCCTCGATG
The DNA here is from genome assembly GCA_009785395.1 of Conexibacteraceae bacterium. The sequence goes on along the minus strand of WQWK01000102.1, from coordinate 5,735 downwards.
CTTGACTCGCCCGGCATGTTGAGATCGAGCACGAGCACGTCGGGATGATGGCCGCGCAGATAACGGCGCGCCGACTCCACATCCTCGGCTTCGGCGACGACCTCGAAGCCCTCGTCGCTGTCGAGCAGCTGCCGCAGCCCGCGCCGCACGATTGCGTGATCATCCGCGATCACGATCCTGATCGGTTCGGCCATCGCGGCAGAACTTACACTCCCGCATGAAATGACCACCGTTCATCAGCAGGCGCTCCCGTTCGACTCCCTGTACCGCCACGGCTACGTGCGCGTCGCCGCCGCGGTGCCGCGGGTGCGGATCGGCGACCCGGCCTTCAACGCGCAGCGCAGCATCGCGCTCGTGCGGCAGGCGCACGAGCAGGACGCCGCGCTCGTGGTCTTCCCGGAGCTGGGCATTCCGGCCTACACGAGCGAGGACCTGTTCCGTCAGGACGCGCTGCTCGAGGCGACGCTCAATGCGATCGAGGAGGTCCGGCGGGCCACCGAGCAGCTCACCCCGCTGGTTGTGCTCGGTGCGGCGCTGCGCACCGAGCAGGGTCTGTTCAACGCCGCCGTCGTGCTGCACCGGGGCAGCGTCCTCGGCGCGATCCCCAAGACCTATCTGCCCGAGTACCGCGAGTTCTACGAGAAGCGCCAGTTCCGCGCCGCACGCGACCTGCTGCGCCCGGAGATCGAACTCGGCGGTGTCACCGTTCCGTTCGGCAACGACCTGGTGTTCACCGCCACCGACGTTCCCAACCTCGCGGTTCACGTCGAGATCTGCGAGGACGTGTGGGCGCCGATCCCGCCGAGCACCTACGGCGCGCTGGCGGGCGCCACGATCCTCGCGAACCTCTCGGCCAGCAACGTGATCGTCGGCAAGTCCGATTACCGCCGCATCCTCTGCGCGGCCCAGTCGGCGCGCACGCTCAGCGCCTATCTCTACACCGCCGCCGGCCCGGGCGAGTCGACCACGGACCTCGCCTGGGACGGGCAGGCGCTGATCTACGAGAACGGTGATTTCCTGGCCGAGTCCGAGCGCTACCCGCTCGAGGACCAGCTGCTCACGGCTGACGTCGACCTCGACCGGCTCAAGGCGGACCGCACCGAGACCAGCTCCTGGGGCGATTCGACGGGCGACCACCGCGAGCGCCTGCGCGAGATGCGCCGCGTCAGCTTCGAGCTGGCGCCGCCGCGCGGGGCGGTTCCCCTCAAGCGCGAGATCGAGCGCTTCCCCTACGTTCCGGTCGATCCGCGCTCGCGCAACGAGCGCTGCGAGGAGGTCTACAAGATCCAGGTCACCGGCCTGCAGACGCGCCTTGAGGCGTCCGGGATCGAGAAGCTCGTGATCGGGGTCTCCGGCGGGCTTGACTCGACCCACGCCCTGATCGTCGCCGCGCGGGCGCTCGACCGCCTCGGGCTTCCACGCGCCAACATCCTCGCCTACACGATGCCGGGCTTCGGCACGAGCGAGCAGACGCTGCAGAGCGCCCGCGAGCTGATGCGGGCGCTCGGGGTCAGCGCCCACGAGCTCGACATCCGCGCGGCCGCGCAGAGGATGCTCGAGTCGATCGGTCATCCGGCGGCCACCGGCGAGCCCGTCTACGACGTCACCTATGAGAACGTGCAGGCGGGCGAGCGCACCTCGCACCTGTTCCGGCTCGCGAACCATCACAGCGCGCTGGTGCTGGGAACCGGCGACCTCAGCGAACTGGCGCTCGGCTGGAGCACCTACGGAGTGGGCGATCAGATGTCTCACTACAACGTCAACGCCTCGGTGCCGAAGACGCTGATCCAGTTCCTGCTGCGCTGGGCGGCCGAGACCGACCAGTTTGGTCCCGAGGCCGGGGCCATCCTGGCCGCGGTCGTCGACACCGCGATCTCACCGGAGCTGATCCCTGCCGGTGATGCGAGCGCAGACGAACCGCACCAGAACAGCGAAGACACCGTCGGACCCTACGAGTTGCAGGACTTCTTCCTGTATCACGTGCTGCGGTTCGGCAACCGGCCGAGCAAGGTCGCGTGGCTCGCGCACCAGGCTTGGGGGGACCGCGAGCGCGGCGCTTGGCCCGATCTGATTCCAGCCGATCGCCGCAACGAGTACACCCTCGAGGAGATCGCGCGGTGGCTGCGCGTGTTCCTGCACCGCTTCTTCCAGACGAGCCAGTTCAAGCGCTCGGCCACCCCGAACGCGCCCAAGGTAGGCTCCGGCGGCTCGTTGTCGCCGCGCGGAGATTGGCGCGCGCCGAGCGACGGTAACGCCACCACGTGGCTCGACGAACTCGAGAAGGGGCTTGCAGATGAACGATGACCCGATCCGGGCGGCCACCGCGAAGATGCGCGAGGCCGGCCAGAGCGAAGCGTCGATCAGGCAGTTCACCTCGGCGATGGCACGGGTTCAGAGCGGCGCACAGACGCTGATCCCGAGCGCGGAGCTCGAGCCCGTCCCTGACGAACCGGAGCTCGAGCAGCTGCCCGGCAGCGACGCTGCGGCCGTTCTCGAGCGGCTCGCGATCATCAGGCTCAACGGCGGCCTCGCAACCTCGATGGGGCTGCAGCAGCCGAAGTCGCTGCTCGAAGCGCGCGAAGGCCGCACCTTCCTGGAGATCATCGTCGGCCAGACGCTCGCACTGCGCGAGCGCTACGGCGTGCGCCTGCCACTGGTGCTGATGAACAGCGCGAGCACGCGCGCGCCGGCGCTTGAGGCGCTGGCCCGCTATCCGCAGCTCGCGATCCCGGAGGTGCCGCCGGACTTCCTGCAGAGCATGGTGCCGAAGCTCGATGCTGAGACCATGCTGCCGGTCCGCTGGCCGGCAGACCCCGCGCTCGAATGGTGTCCGCCCGGGCACGGCGACGTGTACGCGTCGCTGCTTGGCTCGGGGATGCTCGAGGCGCTGCGCGACCAGGGGTTCCGCTACGTGATGATCGCCAATGCGGACAACCTGGGCGCGTTCCCGGACCCGCGCATCGCCGGGCACCTCGTGCGCGAGCAGATCCCGTTCCTGATGGAGGTGGTGCGCGGCACGGCCGCGGACCGCAAGGGCGGCCACATCGCCCAGCGCCACAGCGACGGCCAGCTGATCCTGCGCGAGACGGCGCAGACGCCGCCGGAGGACGCCGAGTCGTTCCGCGATTACGAGCACTGGCGCTACTACAACACCAACTCACTGTGGATCGACCTCGCCGCGATCGAGGCGCGCTTCGCCGACGCGGGCGTGCTCGAGCTGCCCGTGATCGTCAATCGCAAGACCGTCGACCCGCGCGACTCGAACTCGGCGCCGGTGCTCCAGCTCGAGAGCGCGATGGGGGCCGCGATCGGCAGCTTCCCCGGCGCCCGGCTGCTGGAGGTTCCGCGCACGCGCTTCGTTCCGGTCAAGACGACCGATGACCTGCTGGTCCTGCGCTCCGACGTCTACCGGCTCGGCGACGAGTTCCACGTGGAGCGGGCGGGCGGCGTCGACGGCCGCCTGCCGTACGTGGCGCTCGACAAGCAGTACTACGGGATCATCGACGACTTCGACGCGCGGATCTGCGCGGGTCCCCTGTCGCTGCGTGACGCAGCACGGCTGGTCGTCAACGGCGACGTGCGGTTCGGCGCCGGCGTGGTGGTGGAGGGGGATGTGGAGCTCGCTGCCCCGCCGGAGGGGTTGAGCATTCCCGATGGCACCGTCCTGTCCGGGTGAATGGCGATGGCGGGCGTTTGATGAGTGGGGGCGGCTGATGGCGGGCGTCGAGGTCGAGCGCAGATGGCTGGTGCCGGAGGCGCCCGCGGATGCGCTGGCCGCACCGGCGCAGCGCATCGATCAGGGGTACCTGACGATCGGCTCAGACGGCGCCGAGACGCGCGTGCGCCACCGCGGAGAGCAGTACGTGCTCACCGTCAAGTCCGGCAGCGGCATGGTCCGCAGCGAGCACGAGGTGGCGCTGAGCGCAGACCAGTTCGAGGCGCTGTGGCCAGCGACCCAGGGTGCCCGCGTGGAGAAGACCCGGCATGCTCTGCACGCTGACGACGGCCACCTGATCGAACTCGACGTCTACGACGGCGCGCTGTCCGGCCTGATCATCGCCGAGGTCGAGTTCGACGACCCGTGGGGCGCGGAGGCGTTCGTCGCGCCGCACTGGTTCGGCCGCGAGGTCACCGCCGAGCCCGGCTACCGCAATCAGAGCCTCGCGTTGCGGGGGCTGCCGGCGCCCGGGGGGCCGCCGGCGCCTGGGGGACCGCCGGCGCCTGGGGGACCGCCGGCGCCCGGGGGACCGCCGGCGCCCGGGTCTCCGTGAAGCTCGTTGCGCCGGGCGACGTGCCGCGTCCATGACGGAACCGGCTCGAGTACGGCTCCGTTCCCAGCCGCCTGGCGGGCGACGTGTCCGGCGACCGCGCCTCTGCGGGCGATGACCGCTTTGGTGCCGCCCTTGCGTACGGTTCTCCAGTGCACGGTCACCGGCGTGTAGCTGTCCAGGACGTGCCAGGTCGCGGCCGTGATCACGCCGCTGCGCGGCAACCTGCTCTTGCCCTGGAAGGCCCGGACCGCTCTCTGGGTGAGTGGTCCGAAGGCGCCGTCGATCGGGATCCTGTAGCCGGCGGCGTAGAGGTGCTCCTGCGCCCAGATCACGAGGTCACCCTTCTCGCCGCGGAAGAGGCTCGCGGGCGTCTTGGCGATGTTGCTCACGAGCACCGGCGCCGTCCGGGTCATGTCGCTGAAGTACGCGCGTGGGGCGGATTGCCAGTCCCACCAGCTGACGCCGGTGGCGCCGTACTCCTTGGCCAGCACGTTGAACTGCTCGATCGAGCTGGCCGAGAGGTTGCCCCACAGCTGGCCGAGCGGGAAGATCGGTCGCCGGTAGATCGTGTTGTACTCGTAGGTGTGGGCGTAGACGATCGGGACGGTCGTGCCGATGTCGGCCCAGTACATCTGCGGGAGGTTGTACTGGGCGCCGCCCGGTCCGAGAAACACCGAGTAGGGGAAGCTGAGGTGGTAATCGACGTACGGGAAGCCGGCCAAGCCGACGGGGAAGTTCTTGCCGATCAGCTTGCGCAGCTGCGTGATGTAGGTTCCCGCCGAGGCGTATTTGCCCTCGTACTGGGACTCGGCGTCGATCACGAGGCAGTCGGCACCGTCGCGCACGGCCTTGGCGCCGAGGTCGGCCTCGACCACCGGCTGGATGCCGTAGACGTACTGCCAGGCGCAGACCTTGAGCCCGGCCTCGTGCAGGTCGGTGACGAGGGTCTTTGAGAACTGCCCCCAGTAACCGGTGCCGTCGCTGCTCTTGACGTAGACCGCGCTGATGCCGTAGCGCTTCGCCTGGGCGATGATCAAGCCGATGTTGCCGCCGTTTGAGGCGCCCAACTCCCAGATCCACATCGCGCGCCCGTTGAAGGGGTTGAACTTGGGAACCGCGATCGACGTCGGCGGCGCCGCCGGGCGGCACGCGGGCGTGATCGTGACCGTTACCGGGCCCGGGGTGGTCTCGGTGGTGGTGGTCGGCACGGAGCCGATGGGGGACGGCGGGGTGTTGGTGACCGTCAGGGCGGTTCCGGGCTGATCGTCCGCCGAGTCATAGCCGGTCGCAACGATCGTGCCCTGGGGCTGGTCGGCCAGGGTGCCGACGAATTGGACCGTATAGGTCTGTCCCGCCGTGCCGGAGACCGTGATGTTGCCGCTGAGCGCCGGCGCCGCGACCATCAGCGCCTGTTGGACGCTGGACGGGTCAGCGTTGACGGGCAGCGCCGCGGTCGTCTGCCCG
>WQWK01000101.1 GCA_009785395.1 Conexibacteraceae bacterium | reverse complement strand
TGAGCCGGATCAATGCCTCGGCCTGCAACCGCTCGGGTGTGACGCTCCACTCCTCCTCGAGCTCGCGCGCGAGCGTGTCGGCCGGGTTCTCGTCGAGCTCGACCGAGCCGCCCGCGCCCAGCGCCCAGCGCCCAGCCCAGGACGCGACCCAGCCGGCGCGGCGGCCGGCCAGCCAGTTGCCCTCGGCGTCGCGGACGATGCACAGCGCCGAGATGCTGCCGCCGGCGCCCTCCGGCAGCAGGCGCAGCGCCCAGCGGATCGGCTGCAGCTGTATGCGCAGCTCACCATCGGTCTGCTCGTAGCCCGCCATCCGTGCCGCGAGGCCGTCGTGGCTCGGCGAGCCGCGCTCGCGCAGGTTCTCGAGCAGCCGGTCGGCGTGCGCGTCGGTGCCGGCGTCGGGCACAAACGTGCCGGGCAGCCAGTCGGCGCGGATCGCGCTGCGTTGCCACGGGCCGCGGGCCAGTATCTCGCCTGTGGGGGCCACGCCCACAGTATGCGCGAGGGCTGCGCGCGAGGGCTGCGCGCGAGGGCAGCGCGCGAGGGCTGCGCGCAAGGGCTGCGCGCGAGAGCTGGTTCCGAGGCCTACGCGCGGCGCCGGACCCAGGCCGACTTGCTCGACGCCGACTTGCCGCGCGCGCACCAGGGGTTGGCGGGCACGCCGGCGCACGGGTTCGCCATCGTCTTCAGGTGCTTGGGCAGCGGGTGCATGACGACCTTGCTGACGCGCGGGTATCCGGGCGTACCGGCGAGGCAGCCGATCCCGGGGCCGAGCGCCTGGGTGTCGCAGGCGGCCTGCAAGAGGAAGTCCGGGTTCGCGTCCGGGGTCTGGTTGGCGGTCCCGCAGGCCGCGTTGGTCGTCTGCAGGTTGGCGGGTGAGCTCGTCAGCGTTCCGCCGGTGTCGACGTTGCCGGCGTAGCAATTGATCGGGTTGCCGGGCAGCAGCGTCAGCTCGGCGAAGTCACCGTTCGTCGGGTTGCCGTAGTACCCGTCGTGGGTGAAGGTGTTGCCGATCAGGGCGTTGCCCCAGTCGTCATACACGCATGGAATGGGGAGGCCGAGCACCACGTAGTTGAGGGTGCCGCCGTGGCAAGCCATCCCGGCCGCGACCACGTCCTTGGGCGGCGTTTCGGAGTCCGGGTAGGGCTGGAACACGAGCCCCCAGGCCCCGTTGTTGATGAACCTGTTGTCCATCACGGTGTCGTTGCGGCCCTCGATCGAGACGCCGGTGCCGACCGGTCCGGCGGCCGCCGCGCCGAGCGCGGGCACGTTCGGGTTGTCGTTGTTCTCGAACGTGTTGGCGTACAGGATCCAGCAGCTCTTCGCCCCGGCGATCCTGGGGCTGACCCCGGCCGGGCAGGCGCCGTCCTGCGGCGACGGCCAGTCGCCGTTGTTCTGCGAGTTGGTGTCGAATCCGTCCTGGTTGTTGTCGAACAGGTTGTGCTCGATCAGCAGCGAGCCGCCCGAGTTCGTGCCCGAGTACCCGAGCGCGTTGTACTCGGCCTGGCTGTTCTCGAGGGTCTGGTTGCAGAACGACTGGCAGGCGCCGATGTAGAACCCGGAGTCGTCGAAGTTCGAGGCGTAATCCTGGTTGAAAGTGCCGCCGTTGAAGTCACTCGAGAAGATGCCGTAGGTGGAAGCGGTCTTGGGCCCGTTGTAGTAGGTCGAGGTGGCGTTCAGGTAGGAGCCGAGGAAGCCCTTGCCGTGGATGTGGCCGCCGTTGGCGCCGCCGTTCCACCAGATCTCGTTGCCGGTGTCGCCGGTGCCGCCGGTGAAGTTGCAGGTGGTGAGGTTCTGGACCCAGACGTTGTTGGCCTCGTACACCTCGATGCCGTTGAGGCCCGCGCGGCCGCCGCCGAAGCCGGGGCCGTAGTTCTGTGCCGAGGGCTTGCTGCTGCACGCGGGGGTGCCCGGCTTGGTCCCGTCGACGATCACCGTGTTGCGGTTCATCCCGCGCACGTACACGTCACGCGTTCTCAGCAGGATCGCCGCGGGGACGTCGGCCGCGCCCTTCGGCGCGCGGTAGGAGCTCGTCTTGTAGTCGCCGGGCCCGATCAGGATCCAGTCGCCCGGCTTGGCTGCGTCGGCGGCCGCCTGGATCGTCTTGAACTGACCCTGATGGCCCTTGTAGGTGCCGACCAGCAGCACCTTCCCGGCCGCGGCGGTCCTGGCGGTCGCAGCGCTCGCAGCACCGGCCAGCCCCGCCAGCGCAACCAACGACAACACGACGGCCCCCGCGCCCGCGAGCGCATCCTTGACAACTCGGCGCATCCTCACCCTCCTCAAGATGATGGAACTTCGCCGCGATTGTGGCAGGTCGGCAGCGGCCGACTCACAGAATTAGAACGGCGGCTTCAGCGGCGGCGGGTACTCGCCGTCATCGCCGCCACGGCCCGGGCGGACGACCTCGAGCTCGCGCGCGTCTTCGGCGACGGCGTCGACGACCTCTTCCTCGGCCTCTTCCTGCTCGCTGTTGTGGTCGCCGTCACAGAGCACGCGGAACGCGCCGGTGACGCCGCCGTCGGCCTGCAGGACGATGCCGGGCAGGATCTCCTCGCCCTCCTCCAGGCCGAGCCGCTCGATGTCGAAGTACGCCATCCCGATGCCCCACGTGTGATGGTCGGGGTTCTCGCGGTCGTGGGCGGTGACGCCCTGAGCAAGCCGCTCGAGCAGATAGGCGATCTTGCTTTTCCCGTCCAGCGCCATCGTTGCTTGAAGGCTAGCGGCTCGCGGGCCTCAGCCGTCAGATCCTCTGTCGTCAGATCCGCCGAGGTCAAGCGTCCACATGATGCTGCGGTCGCGCCCCTCGTGCTTGGCGCGGTACAGCGACTGATCCGCCTGCTCGTAGACCACCGCAGCGTCCGGGCTGTCGCCGCGCAGGGCGAACCCGATCGAGATCGTGATGCGGCCGATCCCGTCGAAGGGGTCGGCGCTGATCGCGTTGCGCGCGCGCTCGACGGCCGACCAGGCGCCCTCGGCGAGGACCTCGGGCAGAACCCAGGCGAACTCGTCACCGCCGACGCGCGCGATCAGGTCGCCCTTGCGCAGCGCGTTCTCGAGCCGCGACGCCGCCTCGCGCAGCGTCTCATCCCCGGCCGAATGGCCGTGATTGTCGTTGATGTCCTTGAAGTTGTCGAGGTCGATGATCGCCACGGCGAGCGAGCGGCCGTGGCGGATCGCGTGGGCCATCTCCTGGCCGAGCCGTTCCTCGAACAGGCGCCGATTGCCGAGTCCCGTCAAAGGGTCATGGGTCGCGAGCCGCTCGAGCTCGAGCTCGTGGTCGCGGTGGGCGGAGACGTCGCGGACCGTGCTGACCCAGGCCAGGACCGTGCCGTCGGCGGCGCGCGCCGGCGCCGCCACCACCTCGCCGACGAACCTGCTTCCGTCCTTGCGCACCAGCGGGAGCTCGAAGGGGTCGCTGAAGCCGCCTTCGCTCCGGAGCGGCCCTCCGGTGATCCGCTCGGCGGCCGCCGAGGTGACGGCGACCGCTTCGGTCGGCGTGAACGGCCACGGCCGCTCGAGGCCGATCAGCTCGTCGCGTGTGAAGCCGAGCATCTCGCACAGCGCCGGATTGGCATCGACGATCCGCCCCTCGCGCGTGACCAGATAGCCGGCGGCGACCGCACTGAGCACCGCACTCGCGTACTGCTGCCGCTCATCACCGGGCGAGTCTGCTTCGGTGGCCATCACGGCGTTGATAGCACTTTCGAGCAACTGCCAGTACCGCCGAATGGGTACGCTCTTGGATCAGTGCTGGTCGAACGCTCAATGAGCACGCCCTGGCTGTCCAACACCTATCTGGTGGTGGATGACGCGGACGCATCCGCGGTGATCGTCGACGCGGGCGGGCCGGTCGCGCCGCTGTTCGAGCTGATCGAGCGCGACCGCCTCACGCTCACCCACGTGCTGCTCACGCACAACCACCACGATCACATCGCCGAGCTCGACGAGGTGACCGCCCGTTACCCGCACGCGCCCGTCCTGATCCACCCGCTCGAGCGCGAGAGCGTGCCCGCCGCCACCGGCGACCTGATCCCCGGCGAGACGCTCACCAGCGGGAGCAACACGATCGAGGTGCTGCACACGCCTGGGCACACGGCCGGGATGGTGTCGCTGCTAATGCAGGGCAGCGACACCATGGGTGGCGATCTCTTCACGGGTGACACGCTCTTCAAGCGCTCGGTCGGGGGCGTGCGCGGGCCCGGCCACACGACCTACGCCGACCTCAAGTCATCGGTGATGGACACGCTGCTGACGCTGCCGCCGGAGACTCGCATCCACCCGGGCCACACGGACCCGACGACCGTCGCCGACGAGCTCGAGCACAACCCGTTCGTGCGGATCTGGAGCGGGCTCGACCCCGAGGGCGAGGGGCCCTGCATGGCGCTCGGCGAGCCGGCCACGCTGATCCTGCTCGCGACCGACTACGACGGCGGCCACAAGGCCTGGGTGCGCTGGCCGGACGGCAGCGATGACATCGTTCCGGGGTCGCGGGTGGAGGTGGCGGCGGACCCGGGCGATGCCTGACGACAGCAAGATCCCGAAGTCGCGTGTGCGGCGGACGGCGAAGATCGGGGGGCTCGCGGCGGGACAGGCGCTGCGCCAGGCCGGCACCGTCGCCACCAACGTCGCGCGCACAAAGGAGGGCCGCGAGGCGGCGCTGCAGCGCCGCAACATGGAGGCCGCCGAGCAGATCGTGACCGCGCTCGGGACGATGAAGGGCGCGGCCATGAAGATCGGCCAGGTGCTCTCGTTCCTGGACGCGGGGCTGGTCGCGCCCGAACACCGTGACGACTTCCAGCGCAAGCTCGCGGCGCTAAGAGACTCCGCGCCGACGGTCACCTTCAAGGAGATGCGCAAGGTGATTGAGCAGGAGCTCGACGAGCCGCTGGACGAGGTCTTCGCCGAGTTCGGTCAGGAGCCGATCGCGGCCGCGTCGATCGGCCAGGTCTACCGCGCCCGGCTGCACGATGACCGCGCCGTCGCGGTCAAGGTGCAGTACCCCGGGGTGGCCGCCGCGGTCCGCGCCGACCTGAAGAACCTCGGGATGATCCTGAACCTCGCCAAGCGGATCGCCCCGGGGCTCGACCCGAAGACCATCGGCGAGGAGATCCGGCTGCGGATCGAGGAGGAGCTCGACTACGAGCTCGAGGCCCAGAACCAGCGCACGCTGGCGCGCCTGTACCGCGGGCACCCGTTCATCGTCGTGCCCGAGGTCGTGACCTCGCTCTCGCGCGAGAAGGTGCTGGTCAGCGAGTTCGTGCAGGGCATCGGCTTCGAGGAGATCAAGGGCTACTCGCAGGCCGACCGTGACCGCGTCGCCGAGATCCTGTTCCGCTTCTACTTCGGCTGCATGTACCGCCATCACCAGTTCTCCGGGGACCCCCATCCCGGCAACTCGATGCTGCTGGGCGATGGTCGCGTCGCGTTCTTCGACTTCGGCCTGTTCAAGCACATGCCGGCCGGGTCCGTCGAGCTCGAGATGGACATCGCGCGCGCGATCATCGAGGGCGACACGGACACGATCATGCGGCTCGGCACCGAGGTCGGCTTCTTCCCCGACGCGGCCCAGTTCGACCCGGACCGCGTGCTCGAGCACTTCCGCGCCGCCACCTCCTGGTACACGGTCGACCAGGAGATCGAGATCACCCCGGAGTACGCGACCCAGGTGCTGATCGACATGAGCGACCCGCGCTCCGAGTACTTCGGCCAGCTGCGCCACGAGTCGGCCCCGCCCGACCACATCTTCGGCCGCCGCATGGAGGTGCTCACGCTCGCCGTGATCTCACAGCTGCACGCACGCGGGAACTTCCACCGGATCGCCCGCGAGTGGTACTACAACGACCCGCCGGCGACGGAGCTGGGTGAGCAGGAGGCCGCCTTCTACGGCGACCGGCGCTAGGCGCGGTCGGCCGGCGCTGACCCGCCGGATCGCTGGACCCGCCGGATCGCTATACCCGCTGAATCTGCAGCAGGCTGGTCGTCCCCGGCCGGCCGCTCGGCAGCCCGGCCGTGATCGCGACCCGCTGACCGGGCTTCACCCAGCCGAGCTCGACCACCCGCCGGGCAGCGTCGGCGATCAGCGCCTCGGTCACATCGTGACGGCGCATCGACGCGGCGCGCACGCCCCACATCAGGCCGCAGCGTCGGACCGTCTCGCGTCCCGGCGACAGCGCGTAGATCGGCACGTTCGGGCGGTGGGATGCCACGAGCCGGGCCGAGCGGCCGGACAGCGTCGGGGTGACGATCGCCGCCAGGTGCAGCTCGCGCGCCGCGGCGACGGCGCTGTGGGCGACCGTGTAGGCGGGGTCGCGCGCGTCGCGCCGCACGCGCATCTCGTTCCACTCGCGGTAGGGCAGCCCCTGCTCGGTGTTCTCGGCGATCGACGCCATCATCGCCACCGTCTCGACCGGGTACTGGCCGACCGCCGTCTCCTGCGAGAGCATCACCGCGTCGGTCCCGTCGAAGATCGCGTTGGCGACGTCGGTCGCCTCGGCCCGCGTCGGCCGCGGCGATGAGACCATCGAGTCGAGCATCTGCGTGGCCGTGATCGCCGGTCGCGCCAGCTGGCCGGCGATCTTCAGCAGCCGCTTCTGGGCGAGCGGCACGTCCTCGATCGGCAGCTCGATCCCGAGGTCGCCGCGGGCGACCATCACGCAATCGGCGGCACGGATGATGTCCTCGGCGGCGTCCATCGCCTGCGGCTTCTCGATCTTGGCGATCAGCGGCAGCCGTGTGTGCTTGCGCACGCTGGTGATGTCCTCGGCCGAGCGCACGAATGACAGCGCCACCAGATCGACGCCGATCGACTCGCCGAAGGCGAGCTTCTCGAGGTCCTCGGCAGGCACCGCATCGAGTCCACGCGTCGATCCCGGGATGTTCAGACCCTGGCGCGAGGCCACGGCACCGCCGACCTCGACCTGGGTCTCGACCTCGCCGTCGCCGGCGCGCACGTCCGTCACCCGCAGCCGGATCTTGCCGTCCGCGAGATAGATGACCTCGCCCTTGTCGACGGCCTCGGCCAGCCCGGGCCAGCTCACGGCCAGCTGGCGCTCGTTGCCGACCTCGAGCGAGCCGCACAGCAGCACGAGCCCGTCGCCCGGCTTCAGATCGGCGATGTCGTTCTCGATCACGCCGACGCGCAGCTTCGGGCCGGGCAGGTCCTGGAG
>WQWK01000100.1 GCA_009785395.1 Conexibacteraceae bacterium | reverse complement strand
GGATCGAACGGTCGATCTGGGCGCGGAGCTGCGTTCCGGTCGAGTCGTAGACGACGCCGAAGGTGACCGCCAGCGCGACCAGCACGATGAACGCCAGGGCGGCGATCAGCCGGGCCCGCAGGCTCTGCCAGGGCAGCCTCGGCCAGCTCAACCTGGGTCCGCTCAACCGGCGCCAGCTCAAGGGCGCTCAGCTTGCGTCCTCGTCGAAGCGGTAGCCGACCGCTCTGACCGTCACGATCGGAGCGGGGCGCGCATCCGTGCGCAGCTTGCGCCGCAGGTAACCGATGTAGACCTCGACGACGTTGGTGCCGGGATCGTGCGTGTATCCCCAGACGGCCCGCAGGATCTCGTCACGCGAGAGCACGTGCGGCCGGTTCTGCGCGAGGTAGACCAGCAGCTCGAACTCGGTCGTCGAGAGGCGGACCGGATCCCCGTCCAAGAGCACCTGGCGCGAGACGAGGTCGATACGCAGCGTCTCGGTCCGGATGATCGTCGACCCCTGCGCCGACGAGCGCAGCTGGGCGCGAATCCGCGCCGCCAGCTCGGCGACCGCGAACGGCTTGACGAGGTAATCGACCGCCCCGCCATCCAGACCGGCGATCCGGTCGTCGACCTCACCGCGCGCCGTCAGCACGATCACCGGCAGGGCCGGGCGCTGGGCATGCAACTGGCGCAGCACCTCCATCCCCGGCAGCTTCGGCAGCATCAGGTCGAGCACGACCAGGTCGATGTCAGGCTCGAGCGCGCGCGCCAGTCCGGCCTCACCGTCAGTCGCTGAGGTCACAGCGAAGCCCTGCCGCTTCAGCCCACGTTCGACGAAGTCGACGATCCCCGGCTCATCCTCCACCACGAGGATCATTCCGCGGATCATAGGCATCGACGCAGCGAGCTAGCCTCCTGTGAAGCGAATCTACGAGTTTTCTCACCGCTGGGTCAGCCCGTCTTTAGCCCGATTTATCAAAGTTCCCGCATGGCAATCTCCGACCAGACCGCACCGCCGGTCCGCATCGTCCGGCGTTCGCGCTGGTCCAGGCTCCTTGGCGGAGGCACCGCGGGCAATGAGCAGCTGACCGCGATCACCGCGGTGCTGCTGCTGATCCTGTTTGCCGTGCTCGGGGCGACGATCGTCTTCATCGGGCAATTGCTGTGGCTGCACCTGTTCCTCGGCGTGCTGCTCGTCGGGCCGGTTGCACTCAAGCTGGGCAGCACCGGCTATCGCTTCGTCCGCTACTACACGGGCAACCGCGCCTACACGCGCAAGGGCCCGCCGCATCCGATCATGCGGGCGCTGGGGCCGTTCGTGATCCTGGCGACCCTGGGCGTGTTCTTCACCGGCCTGCTGCTGCTGATAGACGGGCCCGCGGCGCCGTCCATTCTCAGGCTGCTGCACAAGGTGACCTTCTTCCTCTGGATCGCCACCGTTGGGGTGCACGTGCTCGGGCATCTCCTCGAGCTTCCGGAATCGCTGCGGGCCGTCAGCCGCGCGCAGGGCCGCAGCACGCGGCTGCCCGGCTCGAGCGCACGCTCGATCGCGATCATCGGATCACTGCTGATCGGACTCGTGATGGCGCTCCTGTTCCTGCCCGACGTGCACAGCTGGACGTCGGGCGGGCTGCACTATTACCGCGACGTCGGCCACCACTGAGACCTGGAGCTGCGATGCGAACTCGTGCAGAAGCCGCCCGCGACGAGGCTCTGGACCGCCTTTCACGGGTGAACCGCTGGCTCACCGCCGGGGCGCTGGCCGGCGCCGGCGTGCTGACGGCCGTCATCGCCGACACGCCGCTCGGCCACGCGAAGACAGTGTCCCGGTCCACGGCGCTCGCGTCGACGCAGACGAGCACCCACAACGCCGTGGGCTCGGGGGTGTACGCCCCGGGCCACGCGCCCAGGCACCACAGGGCCGCCTCGAATCCGCCCGCCGCATCGCAGAACTCGGCCTCGAGCCAGCAGAACTCAGCCCCTGCCCCTGCCGTCGTGCAACAGAGCGCTCCGGTCGTGGTGTCGGGAGGCAGCTGACCGATGCCGGTCGCCGCGATCGCGTCGACGTCGACGGCCTACTGGTATCTGACGCGCGCCACCGGGGTCGTCGCGATGGTGCTCTTGACGCTGGTGGTGGCGCTGGGCGTTGCCGACGTCCAGCGCCTGTCGTCGCCGTCCTGGCCGCGCTTCATAACCGACGCGGTGCACCGGCGCGCGTCGCTGCTTGCGCTGGTGTTCCTCGTGATTCACATCGTCACCACGGCGCTCGACACGTACGCGCCGATCAACCTGCTCGACGCGGTGATCCCCTTCAAGAGCGCCTACCGGCCGTTCTGGCTGGGTCTCGGAGCGGTCGCATTTGACCTGCTGCTGGCGCTGATCATCACGAGCCTGCTGCGCGCGCGGATCGGTGTCGCAACCTGGC
This sequence comes from Conexibacteraceae bacterium, assembly GCA_009785395.1. The sequence continues at coordinate 4,769 of WQWK01000100.1, read as the reverse complement.
GCAAGGTGCATTGGCTGGCCTACGCGTGCTGGCCGATTGCGCTGCTGCACGGGCTCGGCACCGGCAGCGACGTCAAGCACGGCTGGATGCTGCTGATCACGGCGCTGTGCGTGGCGGCCGTCGCCCTGGCCGTCGGTTTCCGGCTGGCGACCGCGACCGGTCTGACCACCGCCGCTCGCGTGGCCGGTGTGGCGGCGCCGATCGCGTTCGTCATCGGCCTCCTGATCTGGCTGCCGGGCGGCCCGCTGGGTCACGGGTGGGCCGAGCGCGCCGGCACGCCGGTGCGGCTGATCCACAACGCGACCGTGATCAGCGGCGGGAGGCCCCGGTGACGCTCGACGCCCGTCAATTCCCGCGTCTGCTCGCCGGGATGGAGTCGAGCGGCGCGCTTGGCATCGCAGCGCATGAGTCGCTGCTGGGGCCGCTGGCAACGCCGCAGCTGAAGGGTGTCCGCGGCGGCCACCCCCTGATCGCCGAGGTGGAGCGCGCGGGCATGCGCGGGTACGGCGGCGCCGGCTTTCCGACCGGGACGAAGCTTGACGCTGTCGCCGCCCAGCGCGGCCCTCGCCTGATCCTCGTCAACGCGACCGAGGGCGAGCCCCTGAGCGACAAGGATGAGTTGCTGATGAGGCATCTGCCCCACCAGGTGATCGACGGAGCGCTCGTGGCCGCGGCGGTACTGGGGGCCGAGCAGATCGTGTTTGCGCTCGATGTGCATGCCCGCACGGCTCACCGCTCCGTCGACCAGGCGCTGTTGGAGCGTCGTGAGTTCGGCCAGCGCAACGCGCCCGCCGTGTCCCTGGCGACCGCGCCGTCCGGCTATCTGAGCGGGCAGGAGATGGCGCTCGTCAATTACCTCAATGGAGGGCCCGTCAAGCCGACAGCGACGCCGCCCTACCCGTTCGAGCGCGGCCTGCGCGGGCGCCCGACGCTCGTTTCGAACGCGGAGACCTTCGCCCAACTCGGGCTCGTCGCCCGCTACGGCGCCGCTTGGTTCCGGGCGCTTGGAACCGAGACGAATCCGGGAACGCGGCTGGTGACGGTCGGCGGCGGGGTGCGCTACCCGGGTGTGGTGGAGATCGCCGGCGGCACCTCGCTGCGCCAGGTGCTGAACGCCTCAGGTGGCGTCACCGAGCCGCTTCAGGGGGTCCTCGTCGGCGGCTATGCCGGTACCTGGATGGGCCCGGATGCGCTCGATCTGAATCTGGATCCGACGAACCTGCGTCAGCAGGGCCTTGCGCTCGGCAGCGGCATCGTGTTTGCGCTGCCCGAGTCCGCCTGCGTAGTGGCCGAGGTCGCGAGCGTCGCCCGCTGGCTCGAGCGCAGCAGCGCCAAACAGTGTGGGCCGTGCATCCACGGGCTCGCGGCGATCGCCGACGCACTCGCGGATCTGACCGCGGAGGGAGACCGCCGGCGCGCCTACGGGCATGTCGAACGCTGGTGCGAGCTGGTCAACAGGCGCGGAGCGTGTGCGCTGCCCGACGGGGCCGCGAGCTTCGTCACCACAGCCCTGCGGGTGTTCCGGCCAGCCTTTGACGACCACGCCAGGCACGGTGCCTGCGACAGCTGCTTCAACCACCGGGTGATGGCGACCACCGCTCCGGAAGGGGCGGTTGCGGCATGAGCGAGACGCTGCGCATCAACCCGATCGCCTGCACCGGTCACGGCCTGTGCGCAGAGCTCTTCCCGGAGCGCATCTGGATGGACGAATGGGGTTATCCGGTGATCGACGCCGGTGAGCTCACGCCGGAGCTGCTCGAGCACGCGAAGCGCGCCGTCGACGCCTGCCCCGCCGTGGCACTGCGGCTCGAGGCTGAGCGGCGCGCCGCGAACCGGGACCGCAGAGCGGCCACGCGATAGGCACCGCGGACCGCGTACCCGATAGGCTCCGCGGCCATGAGTGAGTGGTTCGACGAGCTGGCGGAGTTCCTGCGGATCCCGTCGATCAGCGCTGACCCCGGCCACGCCGCCGACGTGATCCGCGCCGGGGAATGGGTACGCGACCTGATCCGCGGCGCCGGCGGCGAGTGTGAGATCGTCGACTGGCACGGCCAGCCGCTGGCTGTGGGCGAGATCCCTGCGAGCAGTGGGCCGGATGCCCCGACAGTGCTCTGTTACGGGCACTTTGATGTACAGCCGCCGGACCCGCTCGAGCTGTGGGAGTCCGCCCCCTTCGAGCCCGAGATTCGCGGCGAGCGGCTCTACGGTCGCGGGGTGGCCGACGACAAGGGCCAGCTGTACCTGCTGTTGAGCGCCGCCCGTGAGCTGGCGCTGGCGGGGACGCTGCCGGTCAACGTGCGCTTCGCCTGCGATGGCGAGGAGGAGACGGGCGGGACCTCGATCGTCGCGTTCCTCGAGGCCGACGAGCGTGGCGCCGATGCCGCGATCATCTTCGACTCGGGCATGATCCGCGAGGATCTGCCGGCCTTCAACGTCGCCACTCGCGGGATGGCCTACTACCACGTGGAGCTGAGCACGGGCGCCACCGACCTGCATTCCGGCATGTACGGCGGGGCCGCCCTGAACGCGGCGCACGCGTTGATCCGGACGCTGGATCAGCTGATCGCGCGTGATGGCCGCCTCGCGGAGCCGCTGCGCCAAGGCATCGTCGCACCAACCGCGCAGGAGCTCGAAGACTGGAAGCAGCTCCCGGCGGGAGCAGACGAGCTCGCCGGGCAGGGCGCGCGCCCGGCCGATCCCGATGCCGCCGCCCACTTTTACATCCGCACCACCGCCGAGCCGACGCTCGAGGTCAACGGGATCGAGTCCGGCTCGCCGCACCTGGAGAAGACGGTGCTGCCGGTCCGGGCGGTTGCGAACGTCTCATTGCGGCTTGCCCCCGGACAGGACCCGGACACGGTTGCGGCGGCGTTCGAGCAGCTGATCCGGGCCGCCGCGCCGGCGGGTGCCGAGCTGAGCCTGCACCGCAACTCGTCGTCCCGGCCCGGGATCGTGTCCCCCGATGCGCCCGCCATCCGGCTCGGCCAGGACGCCTTCGAGCGGGTGCTCGGCGTGCGGCCGAAGCTGGTCCGGTCCGGTGGCTCACTGCCGATCGTCGCGGCCCTGGCGGACTCGGGTATCGCGACCATCATCAGCGGCTTCTCGCTGCCGGACTCCAACATCCATGCGCCCAACGAGAACCTGCTCGCGCGCTACATCCCGCTGGGGATCGAGACCGCGAAGGCGTTGTTCGAGGAGCTCGGCAAGCTCTGAGTCGACCGACCGAGTGAAGCGGCATCTTTAGGCGATGCCGCTCAAGCTCGTACTCGGTCCGGCCAACTCCGCCAAGGCTGGGGAGGTGCTCGGCGCATACGCGCTGGCGGCTCGCCGTGACGCGCTGCTGGTGGTGCCGACGGCCGCCGACGTGGCCCACTACGAGCGTGAGCTGGCCGCGTCGGGGATCACGCTCGGCCGGGCGCTGACGTTCCCGCGGCTGATCGAGGAGATCGCCGTACGCGCGCGACACCAGCGCGCGCGCCTGACGCCGCTGCAGCGCGAGCGCGTGCTCAGGCGCGTGATCGCCGGACTGCGGCTGCAGACCCTGGCGGGCTCCGCGGCCGGCGACGGGTTCGCCCCGGCCGCCGGGCGCCTGATCGCCGAGCTTGCTCAGGCACGGGTGACGACGGATCGTTTCGCCGCGGCGCTCAAGCAGTGGGCGGGGGCGTCCGCCTACGCGCGCGAACTGGCGGCGATCCACCGGGGATACGCGGACGCGCTTGCGCAGCGCGACCGCGTCGACGCGGAGGAGTTCGCGTGGGGAGCGCTCGACGCGCTGCGCGGGCGCCCGGACCGCTGGGAGGGGACGCCCGTCTTCTTCTACGGGTTCGACGATCTCACCCCGATCGAGCTCGACGCGGTCGAGACCCTCTCCCGGCATGCGGGCGCCGAGGTCACCGTCTCCCTGACCTACGAGCCCGGGCGGCCGGCACTTGCGGCCCGGGCGACGGTCGTCGAGCAGTTGCGCGTGTCGGCGCAGACGGTCACTCAGCTGCCGGCACTGGATGAGTACTACGCGCCGGCCTCGCGGCCGGCGCTGCACCACCTCGAACGACACCTGTTCGAGCCCGGTGCGGCCGTCACCGAGCCGGGTGAGGCGGTGGCGCTGATGGAGGCCGGTGGGGCGCGCGCGGAGGCCGAGCTGGTCGCCGCCGAGGTGCTCGCTGCGCTCACCGCGGGCGTCGCCGCCGGTGAGATCGTCGTCGTCTGCCGCTCGCTGGCACGCTCGGGAGAGCTGTATGAGCGGGCGCTCACGCACCACGGCGTGGCGATCAGCAGCGCCCGGCGCCAGCCGCTCGAGCACACGGCGCTCGGGCGGGCGCTGCTCGCGCTGACACGCTACGCGCTGCCCCCGGGGGAGCAGCGCAGGCCGGCTGACCTGATCGCATACCTGCGGCATCCGGGGGGGGTGGGGGAGCCGCGTCCGGGCCTCATGGGGGAGTCCGGCGTGACCGACCGGCTCGAGGCGGACATTCGCCGCCGCGGCTGGACACCCGACCTCGCCGAGCTCTACGGGCGCAGTTCGGCGCTGCGCTCGGCGCTCGGCCCGGTCGAGCAGCTTCGCCGCGAGCGCGAGCCGGCGGCGGTGCTGCCCGGATTGGTGCGAGACCTGATGGCGGCGCCGCATCGCGGCATGGCGACGCTGCTCGCCGGCGCCGAGCAGACCGACGCTCGTGCCGCCGCGGTCGTGCTCGATGCGCTGGCGCAGCTGCAGGAGCTCGACGGCGGGCGGACGCCGGCGCTGGAGCTGATCGAGCTGCTGGACGCTCTGC
>WQWK01000099.1 GCA_009785395.1 Conexibacteraceae bacterium | reverse complement strand
TGCGCCCGGGCGCGGGCAAGGACGGCCTCCGTCACATCGCCGCCGCTGCGCTCGACGTTCTGCCAGCCGCGTCCGAGCGCGAGCTCGTGCGGCTCCAGCCGCGGCCCCTCGAAGATCTTGATCCGGGTCTTGCGCGGAGTGAAGTCGTGACCCTCGAGCGTGAAGTCGCGGTCGGCCATCAGCGGGGAGAGGAACCGGAGCCACAGTGTCCGGTCGTTGAGGTTGAACTCGCGAACGAAGCTCGCGCCCATCCTGATCTCAACGTGGAACATCGGCGGCAGCGTACCGTTTCACGCTCAGGATATGGTGGGGCTCACGCAGGACACCTGCGTCAGCCCAACAATCCGCACAATGGATCCGAGTTCAGGATTATGCTTAGGTAATGCATATATATCGCTGCTTCTCCGGCCGTCCCGCATCACGTCGGGCGGTCATGTTTGCGCTCACGTGCGTCGTCGCCGGCGGCTCGGCGGCGACCCTGACCAGCGTTGCCGCCGCGCACCACTCGACCGCAAAGGCGGCGCAGGCCGGCGGCGAGGTCGACGTGATCTCCGCCGGGTCACTCGATACGCTGCTGACCAAGACGGTCGCCCCGGCGTTCAAGGCCGCGACCGGCTACACGCTGGTCGACAACTCGGGCGCATCGGGCACCGACGCCGCCAGCATCAAGAACAAGGTCGCCGTCGAGGACGTCTTCATCAGTGCCGCCCCGTCCGACGACTCCATCCTGATGGGCTCAAAGAACGGAAACTGGGTCTCCTGGTACGGATCGTTCGCCGCCTCCCCGGAGGTCCTCGGGTACTACCCCAAGAGCAGGTTCGCCCACGACCTCAAGACGATGCCGTGGTACAAGGTGATCACCATGCCCGGCTTCCGGCTCGGACGCACCAACCCGTCGCAGGATCCCGGCGGCGTGCTGGCGGAGAAGGCGCTGAAGGCGACGGCGACGAAGCAGCATCTCCCGGCCCTGGACAAGCTCGCGACCGAGACCTCGGACGAGTACGCCGAGGATTCGGAGCAGGCCGGCATCCAGAGCGGGCAGCTCGACGCCTCGTTTATGTACGAGGCCGACGCCAACTCTCAGAAGAGCCCGTTCGTGAAGCTCACCGGCACCAATCTCGCCGGCGACTACACGATCACGATCCTCAACAGGGCCCCGCATCTGGCGGCCGCCGAGGCGTTCGTCAAGTTCATGCTCGGCTCCAAGGGCAAGACCGAGATGAAGGCTGACCACTTCCAGATCGTCGCACCCGCGAAACTGACGGGATCGGGCGTCCCGTCAGCCATAGCGACTCTCTTCAAGAAGTGACCGCCAGCAGGGCGCCGCGCCTGTTCCGTTGGCTCGGCGCCCTGCTGGTCATCTACCTGGCCTATCCGGTCGGCGCGTTCGTCTACCGCGTGGCGACCGGAAACAACGAGGGCTGGAACGTTCCCGGCCTGTGGTCAGCACTCGGCGTTTCCGTCGAAGGCGCCACGATCTCATTGCTCATCGGTGTGTTGTTGGGCGTGCCACTCGCCTATTACCTGGCCCACCATCGCGGCTGGCTCGCCTCGCTCGTCAACCTCATCGTCCAGCTTCCGCTGGCGGTGCCGCCGCTGATCAGCGGCATCCTGCTGATCTACATCGTCGGCCCCTATACGTTTCTGGGCAAGCTCTCGGGCCAGCGCTTGACGGAGACGATCTACGGCGTGGTGATCGCGCAGACATTCGTCTCCTTGCCGTTCCTGGTTGTCGTCGCCCGCAGCGCCTTCCGCGCGGTCGATCCGTCGCTCAGCGACGTGGCGGCAACGCTCGGCCATGGTCGCATGGCGCGGTTCCTGCGCGTCGACGCATGGGCCGCATCCGACGGGCTGCGCGCGGGCATGATCCTCATGTGGCTGCGAGCCTTCGGCGAGTACGGCACGACCGTGGTGCTCGCCTACCACCCGTACACGCTGCCCGTCTACGTTGACAACCTGTTCTCGTCGGCGCCGCTGACACAGACCGAGGCACCGACGCTGCTCGCACTGGCGGTCGCGGTGCTCGCGATCGGCCTCAGCCACATCCGGCGCCCGGCACACAGGCACCGTCGTGCGATCCCAGAGCCGGTGTCCCCAGTGTCAGCGCCACCAACACCAGTGGGCTTTGACATCGACGCCACTGTTGGCAGCTTCCACCTGCGGGTCGCGCACCCCGAGCGCGCTCACCGGCTCGCGATCGTCGGCCCCTCGGGCTCTGGCAAGTCACTGACGCTGCTGAGCCTCGCGGGGCTGCTCGGGCCGCACGCGGGGGCGGTGACCTATGCGGGGAGTGACGTGAGCGGTGTCGTTCCCGAGCACCGCCGCGTCGGCTACGTTCCCCAGGGGTTCGGCCTGATCCCAGGCCGCACGGTCTGGCAGCAGGCGGTCTTCGGTGTGCACGCGAACCCAGCCCGAGCCGCGTGGTGGCTGCAGACGCTCCACCTGGACGGCCTCCTCGACCGTCTGCCGGAGCAGATCTCCGGTGGTCAGCGCCAGCGCGTCAGCCTTGCACGCGCGCTCGCGGGCGACCCACGGGTGGTGCTGCTCGACGAGCCCTTCTCGGCGCTCGACGCACCGGTGCGAGCGGAGCTGCGGCGCGAGTTCCGACGGTTGCAGCGTGACGTCAACCTCTCGACGGTGCTCGTCACCCACGACCCGGAGGAGGCGGCGATGCTGGCCGACGAGATCGTGATCGTCAGCGACGGACAGGTGCTCCAGGCGGGCAGCTGCCGCGACGTGTACCAGCGGCCCGCCTCCGCGGAGGTCGGTCGCCTGCTCGGCATCGACAACCTCGTCGAGGGCGTGGCCGGAGAGGTGAGCGCCGGGATCGTGACGGACCTGGCGGTGGGAACCCGCGTGCTCTGGCAGGTCCCGCCCGAGGCTCTCCGCCTGCGCCCGGAGCCCGCGCCGGCGCACCTCAACGGGTCGATGGTGGCGCTGGGCATCGCCCGGGTCGTCGACGTCATCGACCTCGGACGTACCGTGGAGGTCGTGGTGGAACTGGCATCAGGCGTCGAGCTGCGGGCCCGCAGCGCACGACTCCCGGATCTCGGTGTCGGCGTCTCCTGCTCGGTTGAGACCGACGCGGATGCCGTGTCGGTCTGGCCGAGCGCCCCAGACCAGACGGTCGCCCAACTCGAGCCACGACAGAGCTAGTGTCGTGACTCAACGCCGAAGATGCCACGGCGCACGGTACACCGCACCCGTCGCGCCCGGTTCCCTGGCGTCCTGCGCCGCGATCGGTGACCGGTCGTCATCTTCGAAGTAGAGCGGCGGCACCTCGGGCGCGAACGGAGTGAATGGCTGAGTCTCACCCGCCTCGTCTGCGACCGGCGTGAACGTTTGGGTCTCGCCCGCCGGGGTCTCGCCCGCCGGGGTCTCGCCCGCCGGGGTCTCGCCCGCCGGGGTCTCCTCCGGCGCGTCGTCCGCCGGCTCCGGCACGATCGGCACCGCCTCCTCGGGCTCGGGCGGCACCGAAGCGGCCAGCAGCTCATCCGCGACCGCGCGCACGTCAGCCGACAGGTGCCCGCAGAGCACGTCGCGCAGGATCGCCCGCAGGTGCTCGGCGAGCTCGTCAACCACCGCGTCCACACCCGGCTCGGACGGTGCGACGCCGGCGATCACGGCCCGCTCGAGTGCGATCGCATGTGCTGTGCGCTCGGCCAGGGCCGCGCGCCCCTCGGGTGGCGCGCAGATCAGCGCGAGCCGCTGCGCCAGGCGCCCGCTGGCGGGACCCTCGGGCTCCAGCAGCGCGCGCAGCCCCAGCAGGTAGTCGGTCAGTGCCTCGAACGGCACGATCCGCTCGCAGCCCATCTCGAACCGCGCCAGCGCCCACATGACCTCGCCGGCGCCGGAGTTGTCGGGCCGGCGGCCGGGGCCGGGTGCCTGGCCTCCGATCCGCCGACCGATGAGGCTGCAGAACCCGCGCAGCTCGTCCTCGCTGTCCCGCTCGATCAGCGTCTGCATCCGCGGGCGCCCGCTGGAACCGAGCGACACCGGCGACCACACGCCGTCGTCGATCCGCGAATAGCCGATCAGGCCGATCGCGAAGCGGCCCCTGTCGAACAGCCGCAGCGCGGTGAGCACCCGCCGGAAGCGCGTGCGGGCGAAGGAGACGGACGGATGCTGCTTGCGGTCGTGGGCAATCCGCAGCACCAGCGCGAGCGGCGCCTGCTCGGAGCCCAGCAGCTCCTCTGGCGCCCCGCCGAGCGCCGACAGGCGCACGATCGAGAGCCCTTCGCCGAGCGCGAGCTCGTCCGTGTCGGGATCGAGGTCGATGCCGAGCAGCGGCGCGATCACCTCCGTCACGCAACGCCCCTGATAGAGCGCGTGCTCGAGCTCCTGATAGGCGATCTCAAATCGGGTGGCGTCGAACACGAAGTCGCTGCGTTCGTCATAGACCCGGGCGAGGAAGTCGCGCAGGGCCAAGTCGGCGAGCTCGCGCCGCTGGCCAGGGAGGTGCTTCTCGCCGCGGGCACGCAGATACGGCTCGAGCCCGCCGATCCCCTCCAGCGCGCGCGCCGCCGGGGCGTAGCTCGGCAGCGCGACCAGCAGCCCGAGGCGCGCCCGAATGAAGTCTGCGGTCAGCGGGCGGTAGCAGTAGAGCGGGTTGCTCCCGGAGCGGCGCCCGTCGCTCGTCACCACCTCGAACGGGACCTCCTCGCCCTCGGAGGCGGCGAGGTCCAGGCGCGAGCCGGCGTCGCTCGTGAACGCCTCCAGCAACCCGTGCAGCGTCAGGTTTCTCACGCCGACGGTTTCGGCGGGAGGCCGTCAAACCCTGCGAAGGGGACTGCGCTTGCAGGCGCTGTGGCGCGGCGGGCCGTTCAGACGGCGGCGAGCGCCTGATCGACCGCGATCTCGCAGTCGTCGCTCAGCCACTGGAGGCCATACGTGCGCATGTCCTCGATCAGAGGTACGAGCGCGCGCCCCTTCACGGTGAGCACGTACTCGACCCGCGGCGGCACCTCGGGGAAGGTGCTGCGGGCGACGATGCCCTCCTCCTCCAGCGCTCGCAGCCGCAGCGACAGCGTGCGGGGGCTGATCCCCTCGAGCGACCGCTCGAGCTCGCAGAAGCGCGAGTGCCCCTCGGCCAGCTCCTTGATGAGCAGCAGGGTCCACTTGCCGCAGACGACCTCGGCCGTCCGGCAGACCGGGCATGTATCGGGTGAGGACATTCTGAAACGCAGTCTAGCGGCGGACACTTCAGAAGCTGAAGCGGACCCCAGGTCGGGGTTGTTGACGTTTGTGCAGATAATCTGCACAAACGTCAACAGGCTTCGGCCACGGGGCAGGCCGCGCTCAATAAAAAGGGCGGGCCCCGAAAGGCCCGCCCCAATAAACAAAACCTGAGCGCCGCTACGCGACGTCGCGCAGCTTCTGGGCCTCGGCCAGCGACTGCAGCTTCTTGAGCGACTGGTTCTCGATCTGGCGGATGCGCTCACGCGTCACGTTGAACGTGCGCCCGACCTCGTCGAGCGTCCGCGGGTGCTCGCCGCCGAGCCCGTAGCGCAGCTCGAGCACGCGGCGCTCGCGGTAGCTGAGGTTCTCCAGCGCCTCGCGCAGGGCCTCCTTGGTGAGGATCTCGGCGGCGCGCTCGTACGGCGACTCGGCGCGCTCGTCGGCGATGAACTGGCCGAACTCCGACTCCTCCTCGTCGCCGACCGGCTTCTCGAGCGACACCGGAGCCTGGGCGGAGCGCTTGATCGACTCGACCTCCTCGGGCTCGATCCCGGTGACCTCGGCGATCTCCTCGGCCGTGGGCTCGCGTCCCAGCTCAGTCACGAGCTTGCGCTCGGCGCGACCGATCTTGTTGAGCTTCTCGACCACGTGGACCGGGATGCGGATCGTGCGCGCCTTGTCGGCCAGCGCCCGGGCGATCGCCTGGCGGATCCACCAGGTCGCGTAGGTCGAGAACTTGAAGCCCTTGCGGTAATCGAACTTCTCGGCCGCGCGCACCAGGCCCAGCGTCCCCTCCTGGATCAGGTCCAGGAAGGGGAGGCCCTGATTGCGGTAGTTCTTGGCGATCGAGACGACAAGACGCAGGTTCGACTCGACCATCTTCTGCTTGGCGTCAAGGTCGCCACGCTCGATCCGCTTGGCGAGATCGACCTCCTCCTGGGCGGTCAGCAGGCGCACCTTGCCGATGTCCTTGAGGAACAGCTGCAGCGAGTCCGTCGTCATGTCCGGCTTCAGGTCCAGAGCCGTCTTGGCCTTGCGGCGCGTGCGCTTGTCGGGTGCGCGCTCGACCTCCGCCTCGGCCATCGCCGGGTCGACCTCTTCGACGAGCTCGATCTCAGCCCGCTCGAGGAACCCGTGAAGATCCTCGATGTCCGTCTCGTCGAGGTCCAGCTCGGCAACCGCCCCGTTGATCTCGGCGAACGTGAGCACGCCCAGCTGCTGACCGCGGTTTACGAGAGCCTTGACCTCTTCAAGTTCCTGCAGTTCAGCTACTGACATCTGGTTCCGTTTCCGTCGTATTTCCAGCGAACCGGCCTGTCCGGAGCGCTTGAAAAAGGCGGCTGCGCGCCCGCCGAGCGCGCACTCCACCTATCAAACCTGGCTGCGATTCTACTTACCCTGCGTACGTACTACGCACAAACGGCCATAACGTTTCACACACGGAGCGGGATCTGCGTCGCACGCAGCGGGGTCGGCGTTGCCGCACGGAGCGGGATCTGCGTCGCGGGGCCGTGACGAGGGCCTTGACACGGCCGCCGCCAATACACATATAATCCGGTCCCACATAGCCGAGCGACCGTTCGTCCGCGGACGGTCGGCGGGGGAACCATTGCGGCGCCGTCTCGGGCGCCGCTGGGGCGAATCCGGTCAGCAGACCGGTAGCGCAAAGCGCGAGCCCGTCAGCTCACCCCGTAGGCGCGAAGTGCCCCTACAACCGCATGCACCCACGCCACGGCTACGAAGCCGCAACTCGTTCTACGCGCCGCCGCCTGCTCGCGGTGCTGCCGCTCGGCGGCACACTCGTCGCGCTGCCCGCGGCGGCGTTGGCCCGCACCCCGCACGCGGGTAGCGGCGGCAACGGGCTGACGGGCGCTCCCGCCCCGGCGAGCACGACGCCCGGCGGCTCGTCAAACGCGGCCGGCGCCCTGGGCGTCACGGTGCAGGCGAACGTGGTGCAACTGACCGGCAGCGTCGCCGCCAGCGGCAACGGCATCACCTTCAGCGTCGCCGCCGCGGGCAGGCAGGG
>WQWK01000098.1 GCA_009785395.1 Conexibacteraceae bacterium | reverse complement strand
CCCTCTTAGGGGTACCCTGTGCCCGGGATCGGTGGTGGTCACTGGCGGAGGACGCGCTCGACGGTGTTCCAGTTCCGGATCGTGACCGGCGCGCGCATCCGCCGCTCCAGCCAGGCGCCGGGCTGGCTCGGACGTCCGCCGATCAGATGGGTGCCGATGAAGATCTCGCTGTCCCGGCGGGAGATGTAGGTCGTGTCGCGGCGCTCGGAGGTGTGGGGAAGGGCGAAGGGAAGCGCAGCGGCGCTGCGGAGGAAGATCACCGCAAGCTCATGTGCGTCGGCAGCCGCGGGCCAGCTCGCGAACGGCGCATCGGCCGCGATCGCGCGGAGTTCGTCCGCCGAACGCACGAACAGGTGCTTGGGAGTCCCGGCCATCTCGTTCAGCTCGGCTTCGACCGACTCGACGATTCCCGCGATCGCCCCGTCGGCGGCGTCAAAGGTGACGTTGCCGGTGCTCAGATGTGACCGCGGCGACTCGGCGCCGGCGCGTGTGAAGGCCTCGAGCAGGCGCTCGCGATCGACGCCTCCGCGGCCGAGCATGACCGCGCGTATGAAGGCCGCATGGGTGAACACCTACTGCGGCGACACGAGGCCCGCGGGCGAATCCGTCAGCCGCTTGGCCATCTCCGAGGTCCGGTCCCAGCCGAGTCCGTTGTAGACAGCCTGGCCCTTCTCGGTGGCGTGAAGCACCGCGAACTGAACCCCACGCCCGGCGAACTCCGCCTCCGCGGCGCGCATCAGTTCGCTCGCCAGGCCGCGCCGGCGGTAATCGGGCTCGACGAAGACGTTGAGCACGTAGCCCCGCCGTGAGTCGGTCGGATGCGCCGGGTGCGGGGGCCAGTCGATCAGCATCAGGCCGATGCTCGCGACCGGCCGGCCGTCAGCGTCACCCTCGCCGTCACCGTCGGCATCCGCGCTTGCGACGAACCCGAAGTAGGAGCCGTCCTCCAGGTGCGGGGCGAGCCAGGGCCGGAAGTGCTCGGCCATCACCGCCAGCGAGTGCTCCGCCACGCCCGCGTCGCGGAACATCTCCACACGGTGCCGGCAGATCAGCTCGAGGTCGCCGACCGTCGTTGGCCTGAGGGTCACGCTCATCGGACGTTGGAGGCTAGCCACTACGTGGTGCCCGGTGCCTGTGGCCCGCTAGCCACAGGCACCGCTGAAGCGCTCGCCCGCTAGACCGCCCCAACCGGCTCACGCTCCTCATCCGGGTCCTGCGGGAGCAGATGCGCCGGGGACGAGCCCTCGATGTTGAGTTCGGGCAGCCGCTCGTCGAGCCACCTCGGCAGCTTCCAGGTCCGGTCGCCGAGCAGCTGCAGCACCGCGGGCAGCATCACGCAGCGGACCACCAGAGCGTCGAGGAAGACTGCGATCGCGAGGCCGAAGCCGAACTCCTTGATCGCGCGCTCGTCGCCGAGCATGAACGACAGGAACACGCAGACCATGATCGCCGCAGCTGCCGTGATCACGCGGCCGGTGAACGAGATCCCGTCGGCAACGGCCTGCGAGGCGTCGCCCTTGTGCACCCACTCCTCGCGGATGCGCGATATCAGGAACACCTCATAGTCCATCGACAGGCCGAACACCACCGCGAACATCAGCACCGGGATCCACGGCTCGATCGGCCCGGCGGAGATCCCGAGGATGCTCGATCCCCAGCCCCACTGGAACACGGCGACGGTGGCGCCCAGGGCGCCGCCGATGCTGAGCAGGTTCATCGCCGCCGCCTGCAGCGGGATCACGAGCGACCGGAAGATCACGAACAGGAGCAGCGCCGACAGCACGACGACGATCGAGATGAAGATCGGCAGCTTCGACGAGAGGACGTGCGAGAAGTCGATCGAGCCGGCCGTGAAGCCGCCGATGGAGATCGCGGTCACCCCGAGCCGGTGCGTCAGCGGCGGGAACACCTCGTCTCTGAGCTTGTTCACCAGGTCGGTCGTGCCGGGGGCCTGCGGGGCCGAGTGCGGATAGGCCTCGAACACCGCCACCTTGCCCGAGGGCGAGATCCGCGGCGCGGTGACGGCCACCACGTCCGAGGTGTGCATCATCGCGTCGCGCACCTGCGGCAGCACCGACTGCTTGCTCGCGTCCGGCATCTCGACGGCGACCAGCAGGGGGCCGTTGAAGCCCTCGCCGAAGCCGTGCGAGAGCAGGTTGAAGGCCCGATACGTGCTTGTTCCCGTGGGGTCGTTGCCGGCGTCGGAGCTCTGCAGCCGCAGCGAGAAGAACGGGATCAGGAAGGCGCACATCACCACGAGCGACAACAGCGCCAGCGGCACCGGGCGCGCCTGGACCGCGTGGCTCCAGCGCCGCCACGCCGACTCCCGCGGCGGCGCACCGCTCGCCTCGCGACGGCGCGCTGAGCGGGACGGTCTGGCGATCCGCTCCCCGAACCGCGAGAGCAGCGCCGGGACGACCGTCAGCGACGCCAGCAGCACCATCAGCACCGCCAGGATCGACGCGATCGAGAGGCCGTACATGAAGGCCACGCCGGTCGCGAACATCCCCAGCAGAGCGATGATCACCGTCACGCCGGCGAGGACGACCGCCCTGCCGGAGGTGTCCATCGCCTCGGTCACCGCCGCGTTCACGTCCCCGAGCCGGTGGTAGGCCTCACGGAAGCGGGTGACGATGAACAGCGCGTAGTCGACGCCGACGCCGAGGCCGATCATCAGCGCGAGCTCGGGCGCGACGTTCGACATGCTCGTCACCCGCGTGGCGAGACCGACCAGGGCGAGCCCGGTGACGAGCCCGAATCCCGCGGTGATCAGCGGCAGCCCGGCCGCGACCATCGACCCGAAAGTGAACAGCAGGATCACGAGCGCCGCGATCACGCCGACGTAGGTCGCCGGCCCGATGTTGAAGCCCTCGGCCTGCTCGATCACCTGACCGCCCGCTGCCACGTGCAGCCCGGGCACGTGGATCGCGTTGATCTGGTTGAGCACCGGCTTGCCGGTGGCGTCCGGCAGCAGGTTGGCGCGCTTGTCGTAGTTCACCACCGCAAACGCGGTGCGCCCGTCGTGTGAGACCTGCAGCTTGCCCTGCGGCGAGTACGGGCTGATCACGCTGACGACGTGCGGGTCCTTCGCCACCTGCGTCAACAGCGGCTCGATCGCCGCCCTCACGTGGGCTGAGTCGAAGCGCCCGTTCGCGTAGTGGAAGACGATCGTGTCGATGTCACCGCTCTGAGCCGCGAACTCGGACTTCAGCAGGTCCGCGACGTGCTGCGATTGCGTGCCCGGCAGCGTGAAGTCGGTCGCGTACTGCCGTCCGACGGCCGACACGATCACATTGGTTCCGATTGCGATCGCCAGCCAGGCGAGGACAACCCAGCGGCGATGGTTCATGCACCAGCGGCTCAGCCCGATCATTATGGGGCGCCTCCTTGAGGAGAGAGTGGGAAAGGCGGCGTGTTGTGTTCGCGGGACTGTAGCAAATTACTGAGCGCATGCTCAGTCAGCTGCTGGAAAGTCCGGCGCTCGGCGGAAGCGCGGGGAGCCGCTCGTAACCCGGCGCCCGTTACCGATGGACGTTATGGGCGGAATCTCGCCTACAACGTCCATCGCTGGCTAAGCCTGCGGCGGCCCGAAGCTCACGTCCGCCGCGTCCACGACCGAACCGAGCCGCCCGGGCGCCTCGTGGTAACTCCAATACAGGTTCGTGTGGGCGATCACCTGCTCCGGCGCCGGCGCCCCGTGAGCGCTCAGGTCGACGGTCGTGTGTGCGTCCCCCACCAGCGTCGCGTCATAACCGCGCGTGATCGCACCGTGCAGCGTCGAGCGGATGCACTGGTCGCTCTGCGCGCCACTCACGACCAGGTGCCCGACGCCCCGGTCAGCCAGCAGCTGCTCCAGTTCGGTGTCCTCGAAAGAGTCGCCGTAGTGCTTCGGAACAAGTGGCTCGCCCTCGGCCGGCACGAGCTCCGCCACGTACTCCCAGGCCTCCGTGCCCTCGATCAGCTCGTCGTCGCTGTGCTGCACCCAGATCACGGGCACGCCCTCGCCGCGGGCGCGCCCGACCAGCTCCCCGATGCGCGCGACCACCCCCTCGCGATCGACGGCGCCGTCGACGACTCCGTTCTGGACATCGATCACGAGCAACGCGGTGTTCTTGCGGTCTGGCAGGGTGGTCATTCGGGCCTCGCATTCGCCGGCAGGATCGCTCGTGCACACGCTACCCCAGCGCCGGCACCGCCGGACGCGAGTCACCCGGACAGGAGTGTTACGGTCCAGCCGCTGTGCTGTTCGCCGTGACACTCACCCGCGGTGGTCCCTGGGACTGGTCGCGCGGCCTGCGCGAGCAGGAGGGATTCGAGGAGCACGCGCGGATCATGGACGCGTTCGTCGCCGATCGCTTCATCCTGCTCGGCGGTCCACTCGAGGGCGAGGGCGAGGGCGAGCGCGCGGTCCTGCACGTGATCGAGGCCGACTCGGAGGAGGCCGTGCGCGAGCGCCTGGCGCAGGACAACTGGCACGCGAACGGGATGTTGACGGTCACCTCCATCCGGCGTTGGACCGTGCTGCTCGACGGCCTCCGCGCGATTCTGTAGCCTCAGCCGAGTGACCGATTTGGCATCGCCCGGCCCGGGGGCGGAGGTGGTCTCGGTCGAGCACCTGCGCGTCCGTTACGGGGAGACACTCGCAGTAGACGACATCTCGCTCTCGATCAGGAAGGGCGAGATCTTCGGCATTCTCGGCCCCAACGGCGCCGGCAAGACCACGACGGTCGAGTGCATCGGAGGCCTGCGCAAGCCCGACAAGGGCAGCATCAGCGTGCTCGGCCGTGACGTCCGCACCGACGCCGCGGAGCTGCGCGATCGCGTCGGCATCCAGCTCCAGACCTCGGAGCTGCCAGACAAGATCTACGTCGGCGAGGTGCTCGAGCTGTTCGCGTCGTTCTACCCGGACCCGGTTGACCCCGACGAGCTCCTCCACACGCTCGGCCTCGAGGAGAAACGCGACACCCGTTACATCCACCTCTCCGGCGGCCAGCGCCAGCGCCTCTCGATCGCGCTCGCGCTGGTCGGGCGGCCCGAACTCGCGATCCTGGACGAGCTCACCACCGGCCTCGATCCCCAGTCGAGAAGAGAGACCTGGAAGCTGATCGCGGGCATCCGCGACCAGGGCGTGACCGTGATCCTCGTCACCCACTTCATGGAGGAGGCCGAGTATCTGTGTGACCGCGTTGCGCTGATCCATCACGGGCTGGTGCGCGCGATCGACACGCCCGCCAACCTCGGCGCGAATCTCGGCCAGAAGATCAGCTTCCGGACGCCCGCCGCGGGTGAGCTCGACCTCGACCTCCTGCGTGAGCGCCCGGAGATCCGCGAGGTCCGCGAACAGGGCGATCGCGTCCTGATCGAGGGCGACGGCGACGTCGTCGCGGCCGTGATGGCGGTGCTCGTGCGCGAGCGTGTGATTCCCGAGCAGACGCGGGTTGAGCAGTCGACGCTCGACGACGCCTTCGTGGCGCTCACCGCCGAGGCCGACGCCGAGGTCGCCGCCACCGAGGTCCCCGCCCCGGCGCCGGCGGGGCGGGCATGAGCGGGAGGCCGGCATGACGACGCTCACCGGCGACGCCGCGGTGAAGCCGCCGCAGCAGCGCCGCGGCGGCTTCAGGAACCTGCTCAGAGTCGAGCTCAGGCTGCTGAAGCGCGAGCCGATGCTGATGTTCTGGGCGCTGATCTTCCCGATCGGCCTGCTGGTCGTGATCGGCTCGACGGTCTCCAACAAGCCGAAGGCGATCTACGGCGGACTGACCTTCATCGATGTGTACGCGCCGGTGCTGATGATGTTCACGCTGACGATGCTCACGATGACCGCGATGCCGGCGACGCTCGCCTCCTATCGCGACAAGGGCTACCTCAAGCGCCTGTCGACCACGCCCGTCGGCGCCCCGCGGCTGCTGGCGGTGCACATCACGATCGTGTTTCTGCTCTCGTCAACGATTGTGGCGCTGATCGTGATCGTCTCGCACCTCGCCTTCAACGTCCCGCTCCCGAGCCAGTTTGGGGGGTTCGTGCTCGCGATCCTGCTGACGATTGGCGCGATGGCCGCGCTCGGCATGCTGGTTGCCGCGCTCGCTCCGACGCAGCGCATCGCGGGCGCCATTGGCGGCATCGCGCTCTTCCCGCTGATGTTCTTCGCCGGTCTCTGGGTGCCGCAGCAGCAGATGGGCCCGGTTCTGCGCCACATCAGCCAGTACACGCCGCTCGGCGCCGCCGTCCCATCGATCGAGGGCACGGAGATGGGCAACTTCCCGAGCGCGACGCACCTGATCGTGCTCGCGGCGTGGGCGCTCGTGCTGACCCGGCTCGCGATCCGGTTCTTCCGCTGGAACCGCTGATTTATTGGGTCAGCCCTTCGGTGCGATCCACTTAAGCCGCTCGTCATCGCGCCGCCCGAGCATGTCGACCTCGCCGTCCCCGTGCAGCGCGGCGCGCAGGCGCAGGTACTGCGAGACGTGCGCGACATCGTGCACGCGCACGATCCGGGCGCCGGCGCTGACGCCGAACTCGAGCGCCGCGATCGTGCCCGCGAGGCGGTCCTCGGGCAGGGCGTCGGCCAGCATCCCGATGAAGTACTTGCGTGAGACGGCGAGCAGGATCGGCCGGCCGAGCACGCCCAGTTCGCCCATGTGGCGCAGGACCTCGACGCTCTCGCTTGGGGCCTTGGCGTAATCGATCCCCGGGTCGATCACGATCTGCTCTGGATTGACACCGCGTTCGGTCGCGAGGGTGATGCGTTCACGCAGGAACTCGAGCACGTCGAGCACGGGGTCCGCATAGGCAGGAAAGTTCACCTGCTTAGGCGCGGCTCGCGTGTGCATCACGACCAGCCCGGCGCCCGACTCGGCTGCGAGGTCCGCGACGGCGGGATCGAGCAGGCCGCTCGTGTCGTTGATCAGCGCGGCGCCGGCGTCGAGCGCGGCGGCGATCGTCTCCGTGCGCCAGGTGTCGATCGAGACGATCACTCCCTGCCCCGCGAGCGCTTGGACCACCGGGCAGAGACGATCGATCTCCGCCTCGACTGAGATCGGCGCGGTGTCGGTGCGGCCCGACAGCACGCCGATGTCGACGATCCCGGCGCCGGCCTGAGCGAGATCCAGGCCGCGCTGGATCTGCTCGTCGGTGTCCGCCAACGTGCTCGAGTCGGCGACTGAGTCGCTACCGATGTTGAGGATTCCCATCACGATCGGCTCGCCGGCAAGCAGATCGAGGCTCGTGTCGCGCAGTTGCAGTCTCACGT
>WQWK01000097.1 GCA_009785395.1 Conexibacteraceae bacterium | reverse complement strand
TCAACCCTGAGGGCGATGGCGGCGCGGGTGCAGGAGCTCGGCGTGCGCCCGGAGCTCGAGGTGTTCGACACCGGACACCTCGTCTTCGTGCACGAGCTGATACGCGAGGGCCTGATCGACGATCCCGTCATGATCCAGCTCTGCATGGGAATCCCGTACGGGGCTCCGGACGACCTCACGACGCTCCTGGCGCTGGTCAACAGGCTGCCGGCCGGAGCCGTCTACTCAGCCTTCTCCATCGGCCGGATGCAGTTGCCGTATGCGGCTCTGGCGCCGCACATCGGCGCCAACGTGCGCGTCGGGCTGGAGGACAACATCTATCTGCAGCGCGGCGTAAAGGCCACCAACGCGCAACTGGTCGAGCGTGCGGTGACAATTCTCGAGGCCATGAACGTTCGCGTCCTCGGCCCCGACGAGGTTCGTGATCGACTGGCGTTGCGTCGCAATGACTGAGGTGGCCGCAAGCGAGTTCCGGCTGCCGCAGGCGGTTGCCCTGGTCGGGGGAGGCGTCATCGGCGGCGGCTGGGCAGCGCGTCTGCTGCTCAACGGCATCGATGTCAGCGTGTACGACCCGGGGCCCGATGCGGAGCGCCGGCTCCTGGAAGTCGTCGACCATGCGCGGGCCGCCTTCGACCGCCTCACCTTCGCGCCGCTCCCCCCGGAAGGCAGGCTGAGCTTCGCTGACTCCATCGAAGCTGCCGTCAGCGGCGCGGAGTTCGTCCAGGAATCCACGCCCGAGCGGCTGGAGCTCAAGCAGGAACTGCTCGCACAGATCAGCCGGTCTGTCGCCCCGGATGTGCCGATCGCGAGCTCGACCTCGGGCCTGCGGCCGACGGACATGGCGAAGGCGATGGGCAATCCGGAGCGCCTCCTGGTCGGGCACCCTTTCAACCCGGTCTATCTCATCCCGCTCGTCGAGCTGTGCGGGGGAACACTCACCTCATCCTCCGTGATCGAGCGCGCCGGATCCCTGTACCGCGGCATCGGGATGCATCCGGTCACCGTCCGCACCGAGGTCGACGGGTTCCTCGCAGACCGGCTGCTCGAAGCCCTGTGGCGTGAGGCCCTGTGGCTCGTCAATGACGACGTCGCCACCGTCTCCGAGCTCGACGACGCGATCCGCTACGGCGCCGGTCTGCGGTGGGCGTTCATGGGCACGTTCCTGACCTACCGGATCGCCGGCGGCGAACAGGGCATGCACCACTTCCTGGAACAGTTCGGGCCCGCCCTCGCGCTCCCGTGGACCAAGCTCTCGGACGTGCCCGAGCTCACGCCCGAACTGATCGACAAGATCGTGGCGCAGTCCGACGCGCAGGCCGCAGGCCAATCCGTGAGCGCACTGGAGCAGTGGCGGGACGAGTCCCTGGTCTCACTGCTCCACGGACTGCGATCCCAGGACTCCGGCGCCGGCGCGACCCTGGCTCAGTGGGAGCGGAGGCTGATGAGCATCGCGCCCTCCGGAATGGCTTCCGATGCCGCCGGTGAGCAGATCGCCGCTCCGCTCGTGCTCGTCGACCGCGAGGTCCCGCCGAGCTGGATCGATTACAACGGCCACATGACCGAGAGCCGCTATCTGGAGCTGTTCTCCGAGGCGGTCGACGCGCTCCTGCGGTGGATCGGCGTCACCGGCGACTATCTGGAGAGCGGCCGCAGCTACTTCACCGTTGAGACGCACCTCCGCCACCTCGGTCAGCTCTTCGCAGGGGAACGAGTGACGGTCTCGACCCAGATGCTCGCATACGACGAGAAGCGGATCCACCTGTTCCATTCGATCGCTCGCCACGGTGAGCAGGAGCCCGTCGCGACCGCCGAGCAGATGCAGCTTCACGTCGACTCCACGGCCGGACGCGCGTCACCGGCCGGCGCTGAGGTCCTGGCCCGCGTGCGAGCGCTGTGCGACGCGCACGCGACCCTCACGGTCCCCGACGCGGTCGGTCGCCGGATCGTCATTCCGTAGCCGGCGATGAACTTTGCGCGAGACGTCGCCGACGTGATCAGCGACGACGTCCCGGGGGCGCTGGACGGCCTGAAGCAGCGCCCGGGCTGAGATCGCCGCCTGAGCTCTCGCGAGGACCGGCCAGACCGCCGTCGAGCACCGGCGCGAGCGCGAGCTGGATCAGCGCCGGGCGCCCGCGGCGGCGCACCAGCCGCCCGCGCCCCGGCGGCAGCGGCTCGGCCCGGACGCCGCGAATCAACGGGCCGTCGTGCGAATCGCCGCTCAGCACCAGTGCCGGGGCCCCGGATTCGCTGAGCCGCGAGAGCACGGGGTCGAGCATCGCGCGTCCGGCGCCGGCGGCGGCCCTGGCGGCGATCACGTGGATGCCCGAGTCGCGCCCCTGGAAGATGATGTCGCCGAGTGTCGCCGTCGACGACGCCGCTGCGCCGGCTACAAGGTCGTAGTCGTCGACCAGCACGTATACCGGCTCGCCCCGATCGCCGGCGGCCGGCGCCCCGCCGTCGAGCTCACCGATGCGCGCGACACACAACTCCATCAGCTCGCGCACCGCCTCCTCCAACTGGGGTGTGCGGTTGATGTGGCGAGACGGCAGGCCGACCAGTGCGAGGTCGTCCAGCCCGCGGCGAAAATCGACGACGACGAGACGGGCGCTGCCGTCAGCGTGCAGCCTGGCGAGCCCCTGCGCGACCAACCGCAGCGTCGACGTGCGGCCTGATTCCGAGTCTCCGAGGACCAGCAGATGCTGGTCAGCGCCCTCGAGGTCGAGACTGACAGTGCCTAGCGTGAGCTCCTCGACACCGATCGGGACTCCGGCGGCCGCGGCCGGTGGGGGCAGCGCGTCCACTTCCAAGCGCGTCGGCAGCACCCGGACCGGCGGCGCCGCTGCTCCGTCCCAGCGACGCTCCAGCTCCCGCACGATGTCGGCCACCGCCTCACCGAGGTCGACCGTGCTCGCCCCCCCGTCCAGTCGTGGCAGGGCCGCCTGGAAGTAGAGGCCTTCCGCCGTCACCCCCCGGCCGGGCGTCTCGGCTGGGACCGCCTCCGCGGCGCGACGCCCGAACTCGGATTCCAGCGGGTCGTTGAGACGGAGCTCCAGGCGCGTTCCGAACGCCTCCCGCATGGAGGCGCGGAGCTCCGCCCACCGGCCGGCCGTGACCACCAGGTGGATCCCGTGTGCCAGCCCGGCGGTTGCGATCTCCGCCAGCGGCTCACTCAATTCCTCGAAGTCGCGCAGCAGCGCGCCCCAGTTGTCGATCACGAGCAGCACGTCGGCGCACACGTCAGGTCCAAGGAGCCCGTCGTTGCGCCGGCGCCTGGCTTCATCCATCGAGTCGATCCCGTGCTCGCGGAAGACCGCCTCCCGCTCGTCGAGCAGTGCGCGTACCTGGTGCACGGTCGCCTCGAGCTGCTCAGGCTCAGAGCGGCCGCTGATCCCGCCGACGTGCGGGGCGTCGGCCAGCGTCCGGAGTAGGCCGCCGCCGAGGTCGATCGCGTAAACCCGCACCTCGTCGGGAGCGGCCGCTCGCAACATCGAGACCAGCAGTGTCCGCAGCAGCGTGCTCTTGCCGGTCTGCGGGGCGCCGACGAGCGCCAGGTTGCCCCCAGCCCCGCCGAGATCGACCACGAACGGGTCCTGGCGCTGCTCGCTGGGGCGGTCCAGCAAGCCAATGCTGGCCAGCGGGCCAGCATTGGCATCGGTTTGCTCAGCACGCTCCCACCATGGGCGCTCCTGCCTCACCTCCGACAGGGGCAGCAGCTTCGGAAGCGGCGGCAACCAGACCTGGTGCACCGCGCTGCTCGCGCCGGCACGCTCCCGCACCTGGCGCACCAGCACCTCGAGCTCGGTTGGCACGGACTGCTGGGAGCGGCTGTCCGCAGCCACCAGCGCATCGGCCTGCTGCGCGAGCACGAAGGCGGACACCCCGGCGCGCGGATCCATGCTTCTCGCGCCGTCGTCGTGGGGCCTGGTCACCAGTGCCGTCTTGAAGCGCTGGAACACGTCTGTGTCGACGCTGAGGTAGCCGACGCCTGGGAACGGCGGAAGCAGATAGGCGTCGCTGGTGCCCAGGACGGTCTTGCTCTCCGCGGCCGAATAGGTCCGCAGACAGATGCGGTAGCGCAGGTGCCCCTCGAGCCCCCGCAGGCGACCCTCCTCGAGTCGCTGGCTGGAGAGCAGGAGATGCATCCCGAGGCTCCGGCCCACGCGACCGATCGCAAGGAAGAGATCGATGAACTCCGGGCGATGGGCCAGCAGCTCGCCGAACTCGTCCACGATCAGCAGCAGGTGGGGCATCGGCTCGAGCTCCGGGCGGAGCGCGCGTGCCCTGCGGTATGCGGTGATGTCGTCGAGGTTGCCGGCCGCCCGCAGCATCGACTGCCTGCGCTGCTGCTCACCGAAGAGCGCGTCGTACACGCGATCGATGAGCGAGAGGTCGTGCTGCAGGTTGGTGATCATCCCTGCGCTGTGTGGCAGGTCCGCCAACTCGGCGAAGGCGGCGCCGCCCTTGAAGTCGACGAACACGAAGCACAGCTCGTCGGGCTCGTGTGAGGCGGCGAGGCTGGCGACGATCGTGCGCAGCAGCTCGGACTTGCCGGAACCCGTGGCGCCGACGATCAGTCCGTGCGGCCCCATGCCGCCATCCGCCGCCTGCTTGAGATCGAGCGTGAGCGTGTCCCCGTCCTCGGAAACGCCGATCGGCGCACACAGCTGCCCCCGCGGCGGCGGCGCGAGCTCCGACAGCCTGACCTCAGCCGCGAGGTCGATCGCGGTGGCGCTCTCCTCCAGATGCAACGGTGCCAGGGCCCGAGCCAGCGCCTCCGCAGCCGAGCCGCCGAGCTGGTCGAGCCGGATGCCGTCGATGCGAGCGCCCGACGCGCCGGTGCGCTCGAGGCTCGCCAGCCCGTCGGCCGGGATCAGGAGCCGCAGCGCCGCCTCGGGCGGCTCGGCGTCACCCTCGTGCACGAGGCACAGCGTCCGGACCTTGAGGTGATGTCCGCGCGCGGCAAGCTCGCGGACGAGCGGCAGGCGGGCAACCTCCCCGCCGGCGTGGTAACCGTCCAGCACCACCAGCAGCTCCGGCGCGTCGACACCGGCGCGAGCGTTCTCCACGGCGGACGACTCGATTCTGCGCAGCTGCTCGATGCGCGGCTGGACGTGATCCTCGAGCAGAGCCGCAAGCTCAGCGGTGCCGGTTGCAAGCAGCAGTTCGGGAAGGTGGGCGGAGCCACGACCACTGCGGCCCGAGCGAGCGTGCGGCAGCCACTTCACCCAGTCCCAGTCCGATGCGTGTTCAGCGGGGAACCCCACCAGCACGCGAAGGTCCCCGGGCGCGCGGAACACCGCGGCCTGAGCGAGCAGGGACCGAGACAGGCCGAGCATCCGCTCCCGGTCCCCGGAAACGGTGATGACATCAGCCTGATCCATGGCCGCCACAACGGAGATGTCATCGACGGTGCGCCAGCGTGCCGCCAGCGACTCGGCGGCCGTGAGCAGCTCCGGCTCATACTCGGTCATCGGATCGTCGGACAGCTCGAGCGTCAACGGGCAGGCGAGTGGCATCGCTGAGCGTCCGACGCGGAAATACAGGAAGTCAGCGTCACGGGTACGCCGCTCCCAGAGATTGCGGCGTTGGGTGGCGACGCCCACCAGCCGCACGGGGTCGGGGTAGAGCCGCTCGTCGATCTCGTGCTGGTGTGCCGCCAGGCGGCTGAGGCGCTCCTCGCGCTCAGCGAGGTGAGCACGATACAGCCGCCGCTGGCTGCGCGCGGACAGCTTGCCCGAGCGGCGCTGGACCCAGGCCGACGCGAGCGCTGAGACCAGCGCGATGACGACGAACGCACCGGCGACGATCAGGAACAGCCGGCTTGGCGATACAACCGCGAACGCGACGATCCCGAGGCTCCCCAGGACCGGCAGGAGGATCTGCAACAGCCCACCGGCGCCGCGGCGGTGCCGCGACGGCGGATGGGCGATGATGACCGGCTGATCCGGCATCGCCGGCGGGAATTCCCGCGGCGGGCGGTGGAACGCCGCCCGCGGATCGCTGCTCGCAGGACGCACCGGCCGGCAGGCTGTTACCCGAACATCTTGGTGTTCGCAGCCTCGGTGTCCTGATAGTTGCTCCCGGCAACCATCGTGGCATTCCCGATCGTTGAGGCGGCGTTCTTGATGTTCACGGCCGCCGTGTTCCAATCCTGCATCGCGGTCTCGAACGCCGCGTTGGCTGTGCCCTGCCAGTAGTCGCGGGAGCTCGCGGCGACGGTCTGCAACTGCCCGATCAGGCCCTCGATCTCATTTGACAGCGCTTGGATCTTCTGACCGGCGGCACGGACGGCCTCGGTCTCGACTGTGATTTGCGGCATGGGTTACCTCCCGTTGATTTTGTTCGTGTGGTTGGGACGATTCATCGCGATGGCTTGGACTCACTTCTTGCGGGCGCCGGCGCCGTGGCGCCCGCGCCGGGTCGTGCGCAGCGCACGATCAGCTCCGTTCAGCCGCCGGTGAGTCGTCCTCAGCTGTCGGTTGAGGGTCGCGATCGCAACACCGTCAGCCCGCAAGCGGGCCGCCTGCGCCGGTGACTGCACTGTGACCGTGCTCGTCACTGTCTGAGTGCGGACCTCCGTGGTGCTGGTGGAGCCGATGGTCGTGCCGATCAGCAGTCCCACCCCAATCAGAACGATCGCGACCACAATGCCACCGGCGAGCAGCCGGGGCCACTCACGCAGGCGGTGCACCGTCAACGGCACCATCCGTTCGCCAGCCCGACGGCGAGAGTCTTGATCGCGATCCGGGTTGGCTGATCCAGCGCCTGAAGATCCAGCAGTCCGGCGTCGAGCTGTCGCAGGAGCCCGTCGTCACGGGGGATCGCGGCGTATCGGCGGGTGGCGCCGTTGCGCTCGGCGACCTCGATGATCTTGCGCACCGACTCATCCGGCCGCCGCGGCACCATGTTGAGCGCCAGCGTGATCGGCACCTCCGGCCGGTGCTCGGTCAGATAGGCGAGCATCCTTCCGGCGCGGCGCAGGCTTCCGCGAGTCGGTGTGGCGATCGCGACGATCTCGTCCGCGACGCCGAACGCCCACCGGGGAATGGTCCCGCGCAGGCCGATCCCGGGCGACAGATCGAGCAGGATCACCGGGAAGAAGCGCTGCAGCAGCTCGAGCAGCGACTGCATGTCCTGTGCCGTGAGCTGCTCGATCTCGTGAGGCGTCGTCGGCCCCGCCAGCAGCTGAGCGCCACCGGGCAGCGCAACCAGAAACGGGGCAAGGTCTCCGGGCGAGACGATCCGGTCACGAGCGGCCAGCACATC
>WQWK01000096.1 GCA_009785395.1 Conexibacteraceae bacterium | reverse complement strand
TCCCAGGGCACCGACCACGGCGCGGGCGGGCTGATGATGCTCGCCGGGACGGGCGTCAAAGGCGGCTACGCCGCGCCCTTCCCGGGCCTGACGCAGCTCGATCAGTACGGCGACGTGACCGTGCCGACGGACTTCCGCTCGGTGTACCAGGAGACGATCAGCGGCTGGCTCGGGGGTGACCCGGGCGCGGTGCTGCCGGGCGGCCCGTTCGCGCCGATCACGCGTTACGACGGCACAACCGGGTTGTTTGACTGACCGTGCCGGGCAGGCGGTACCGGGCGCCTGGGCGCTCGGGACCGCTTCAGACTCTGAGTCGTGAACTGGCTAGGAGAGGCCCTCGCGCGCTTCGCGCACGAGCGCGACTGCCTCAGGGAACACGGTCGCCATGACCGAGCGCAACTGCTCGGCCTGCTGGTCGACAGTGCCCTGGATGTTGACGCGATTCATCGCTGCGACGGTCAGGTCGACAGCGAGCTTGATCGCGTTGTCGGCCCAGGCCAGGCGCTGGGCTCCCTGCATCGACTCGGCGAACTCGCCGAGCCGCCTTTGGATTTCATCTGGGTCTCCGAAGAGACCTCCGAAGCCGCTTCCTTCCATACATCGAATCCTACTCCGCTCGCTTCACCTTCTAATATCGCCAGCCCGTGGCCGTAGCAGACCAAGTCCAATACGAATCAGGCGTCCGCCTCAGGTACGGCGTGATCGCGTTTGCGGGGGCGCTCCTGATCGTCATCTCGCAGCTTCTGAACCTGTCCGGGGTACATGCGCCGGCCAACGAGCTCACACTCGATCTGATCGCCGTCCACCAGCGGGCCACGCTCGATCTGGTCGGCGCGATTCTCGATCTGCTCGGGCTCGCGGCCGTGGGCACGCTGATCTGGTGGCTGCACACCGTCGCGCAGGCGCGCCGCCCCGAGCTGAAGCCGGCCGTGCGCTGGGCCGCCGTGATCGGCGCCGCGCTCTCTGCCGTGATGGCGCTGGCCTACACGATCGTGCTCGCCGACAAGGCCAACACGTTCGTCACGACCGGCAACCAGAGCTATCCCGAGGCCAACCACCTGACCACCGGCGGGCTCGTGGTCGCGCTGCCGCTGCTGCTCGAGCTCGGCACGCTGCTGCTCACGATCGGCGTGATCTGGACCTCGTTGAGCGCGATGCGCGTCGGCCTGCTCCCGAAGGTCGTCGGCTATGCAGGCGTCCTCGCCGGAGCCTTCTTCCTGTTCCCGATCGGCGCGCTCGTCCCGGTCGTGCAGGGCTTCTGGCTGGCGGCCGTCGCGGTCATCCTCGCGCGCCGCTGGCCGCAGGGTGACCCGCCCGCCTGGGAGGCCGGCGAGGCCGTCCCGTGGCCGACGCCGCAGCGGGCGCAGGCACAGCAGCGCCCGGCCCGGGGGCAGCGTCGCCAGCGGGTGTCCGACAAGGCCGTGCTCGAGGCGACCCAGCCCCAGAAGCAGCCGCCCAACCCGCAGGCCGGCAGGGCCAAGCGCAAGCGCAAGGGGCGCTGAGCCCGGGGCCGAAGCGCTGAGCCCGAGGCGGCGAGCGCTGCAGCCCGTGCTGCTGGCCAGCTAAGCCAGCAGCACGGACCAAACCTCTCTAGTCCTCGGAGGCGTGCTCGGCCTGGATCTTGTGCTCCAGGGCGGCCATCACGGTCGGGTCGCGCAGCGTCGTGACGTCACCCAGGGCGCGGCCCTCCGCGATGTCGCGCAGCAGCCGCCGCATGATCTTGCCCGAGCGGGTCTTCGGCAGGTCGTCGGCGAAGATGATCCGCTTGGGCCGGGCGAACTTGCCGATCCGCTCGGCGACGCCGCCGCGGATCACCTCCTCGACGGCCTCCGAGCCCTCGATGTTGCCCTGCAGGGTCA
This sequence comes from Conexibacteraceae bacterium, assembly GCA_009785395.1. The sequence goes on along the minus strand of WQWK01000096.1, from coordinate 5,429 downwards.
CGAACGCGGTGATCGCCTGGCCGGTGAGCTCGTCGGACTGGCCGATCACGGCCGCCTCGGCGACGTCCTCGCAGGCCACGATCGCCGATTCCACCTCGGCTGTGGACAGCCGGTGCCCGGAGACGTTGACGACATCGTCGATGCGGCCGATCACCCAGAAGTAGCCGTCCTTGTCGACCCGTGCCGCGTCGCCGACGAGGTAGGTCTCCTTGCCGAACCGCTTCCAGTAGGTCTCGACGAAACGATCGTCCTCCTTGTAGAGGGTGCGAAGCATCGACGGCCACGGCCGCTTGATGACCAGCAGGCCCTGGCCGTCGCGGACCGGCCTGCCCTCATGCTCGTCAACGACCTCGGCGGAGATGCCAGGCAGCGGCATCGTCGCCGAGCCCGGCTTCGTCGCGACGATCCCCGGCAGCGGCGAGATCATGATCGAGCCGGTCTCGGTCTGCCACCAGGTGTCGACGATCGGGCAGCGTTCGCCGCCGATGACCTTGTGGTACCAGAGCCAGGCCTTGGGGTTGATCGGCTCGCCGACGGTGCCGAGCAGCCGCAGCGAGCTGAGGTCGAACTTGTCAGGGTGCTCGACGCCCCACTTGATGCAGGCGCGGATCGCCGTCGGCGCGGTGTAGAAGACCGTCGCCTTGTAGTGCTCGACCAGCTCCCACCAGATGCCCTTGTGCGGGTAGTCCGGGGCGCCCTCGTACATGATCCCGGTCGTCGCGTTCGCCAGCGGGCCGTAGACGATGTAGGTGTGACCGGTGACCCAGCCGACGTCTGCGCAGCACCACCAGGTGTCGGTGTCGGCGTGGATGTCGAAGACGTTCTGGTGCGTGCTCGATGCGCCCGTCAGGTACCCGCCGGTCGTGTGCAGGATGCCCTTCGGCTTCGCGGTCGAGCCCGAGGTGTAGAGGATGAACAGCGGATCCTCGGCGTCCATCGGCTCGGCCGGGCACTCATCGGCGGCGGCGGCGACGATCTCGTGGTACCAGACATCGCGCCCGTCCTTCATCTCGCAGTCGGTCCCCTTGGACTTCACGACGATGATGTGCTCGAGGTGGTGCAGGTCGCCCATGACCTCGTCGACGCTCTGTTTGACCGCGGCGATCTTGCCCTTGCGGGCGGCACCGTCGACGGTGATCAGCGCCTTGGCCTCGGAGAACTCCATGCGCTCGCGGACGGACTCGGCCGAGAAGCCGCCGAAGACGACGTTGTGGACGGCGCCGATCCTCGCGCAGGACAGCATCGCGACGACGACCTCGGGGATCATGCCCATGTAGATCCCGACGACATCGCCCTTGCGGATGCCGAGGTCCTTCAGGGCGTTCGAGAACTTCTGCACGCGCGCGAGCAGGTCGGCGTAGGTGATGTCCTCCTCCGCGCCCTCCTCGCCGTGCCAGTGGTAGGCGAGGCGCTCACCGAGGCCGGCCTCGACGTGACGGTCGAGGCAGTTGTAGGAGACGTTGAGCTTCCCGCCCACGAACCACTTGTAGAACGGGGGGTTTGAGTCGTCCAGCACCTGATCCCACTTCTCGAACCAGTGCAGGCGCTCGGCCTGGCTGGCCCACCAGCCCTGCCAGTCGCCGTCGGCCTGCTCGTAGATCGCCGGATCGGTGAGGTTCGCGTGCTTGACGAAATCCGCCGGCGGATCGAAGCGCTCGATCGCGAGCATCGCGGCGAGCTCCTGCTCGAGCTCATGCTCGTCGCGGGTCGTGTGTCCTCCAGTAGCCATCTTCAGTCTCCCTCGCTGTCAAACGCGGGACCGCGCCCGGCCGGAAGGCCGGGCGCGGTCCACGGCTTGGAGTTTCGTGCTGCTTGCCAGCGCGCTAGCCGACCGGCAGGACGGAGCGCTTGTAGACCGCCTGCATGATGTCAGCACAGGCGATGTAAAGGGCGACGGCGCCGGTCGCGATGCCGACGTAGCCACCCACGTGGACCATGTTGCTGCTTCCGCCGGAATTGCCGATCCCGAGCAGGATGAACGTCGCCGCCAGCAGGAAGAGCAGCAGCGACAGTGCGCGCGGTGACGCGAACGTGCAGAGGAACAGCATCGCGGTGAAGATGCCCCACATCCACAGATACAGCCCGAGCGCCGAGGCAACCTCGCTGCTGGGAAGCTGCGCGACGTTGAAGCTCACCAGGAAGAAGAAGGAGATCCAGAAGGCGCCGTACGACGAGAACGCGACAGCGCCGAACGTGTTGCCGGTCCGGAACTCCCACATCCCGGCAGCCAGCTGACAGAGCCCGCCGAACGCCAGGGCCATGCCGAGGACAATCGGGAACGAGGCCGGGCCGCCGCCGACGATGTTGGCATTGACAAAGCTCAGCACGAGGGTCGTCAGGCCGAAGCCCGACAGCCCCAGCGGTGCCGGATTTGCCGGCATCCACCCACCAGACGTTGAAACCGACGACCCGGTTGTGGGCGGGGCGGCAGGCGAGTGGGGGGGTTCACTGATAGTGGCCAACGTTTCTCCTCTCCTGAGGGTTAGCTCGCGGCCATTTGGCCGTGAGGCCTTAGTGACACTTGTCACATTAGACGCGGAAGCGGTGGGTTCCTGCACCAATCTCCGGACGGTTGCGTACTTGCGCCGAACGGCGGATCGAGCGCGCCGAGCGGTATGCGCTCGTGGCGGTTCGCCATCAACCGGCGCCACGGATATCCTTAAAACCGAGTGTGGAGGTCTTCATCGGTGTTGTCGTCGGATGGGCGATAGCGGCCTCGGTGGTCGCCGCTATCCGGCTCCTGCGGCCGCCGCGGGTGATCTCCGGCGAGGTCCGTGCGATGCAGACGGCCGTGCATGCGGCCAACGTGATGCTCCCGGACCTGCGGCGTGGTCTCTCTGAGGAGTCGGCCCGGCGTGTGATGCCGCACCTGCAGACGCTGACTCAGGCGTCGGCCGTGGCGCTGGGCGACCGCGCGCAGGTGCTTGCCTTCGAGGGCCTCGGCCACGACCATCACCAGGGCGGCGATCCACTCATCCGGATCACCGCGCCGGCGCGCGAGGACCGGCTCCACGTCGAGTCCCAGATCCATTGCGAGCAGCCCGATTGCCCGCTCGGCGCGGCGGTGGCCGCCCCGCTCGTGGTCTCCGGGGAGCTCGTCGGCTCGTTCGTCGCACTCTATACGCGCGGCCACCGTGTGACCCCCAACGACACGCGCACGGTCGCGGAGGTGGCGAGCCTGCTTGCCGCCCAGCTCGAGCTGAAGGTCATGGACGAGCAGGCGGAGCGGCTCGCGCGGGCCGAGCTGCGGGCACTGCGCGCGCAGATCTCGCCCCACTTCATCTACAACGCGCTCGCCGCGATCGCCGGCTATATCCACTCGAATCCGGAGGAGGCACGCGAGCTGCTGACCGAGTTCGCCGAGTTCACGCGTTACGCCTTCCGCGGCCAGCGTCCGTACGTCACACTCGCCGACGAGCTCAACTACGTGGAGAAGTATCTGCGCCTGGAGCGCGCTCGCTTCGGGGAGCGCCTGCAGGTGCGGCTCGAGGTGGCGCCCGAGGTGCTGCAGGCCGTCGTGCCGGTGCTCTCGCTGCAGCCGCTGGTTGAGAACGCCGTACGCCACGGCGTCGAGAAGCGCGGGTTCGGACGAATCGAGATCGTCGGGCGCCACATCGACGCCGACGTCGAGCTGCGCGTCAGCGACGACGGTGTCGGGATGGAATCCGACCGCGCCCAGGAGGTGCTGGCCGGCCAGGGCGGCGGCGTCGGGATCGCCAACGTGCAGGCGCGACTGCAGTCGATCTTCGGTCCGGGCTACGGTTTGGAGATCGAGTCTGAGCCAGATCACGGCACCACGGTGACGATGACGCTCCCCAAGTTCCGTGCGGGGGTGCGAGCGGCGTGACGCGAGTGCTCGTGGTCGACGACGAGCGCCCGGCGCTCGAGGATCTCGGGCGGCTGCTCGAAACCTCGCCGTCGGTGCGGGAGGTTGTGCTCGCCGAGGGAGGCGCCGAGGCGCTGCGCGCGCTCGCCACGGCCCGCTACGACATCGTCTTCATGGACGTGCGCATGCCCGACATCGACGGGCTCGAGCTCGGCAAGGCGCTGAAGCGCTTCGCCGAGCCGCCCGCGCTCGTGTTTGTCTCGGCCTACGAGGACGGGGCCGTGTCGGCCTTCGAGCATGACCTGCAGCCGCTCGACTACCTGATGAAGCCGGTCTCGCGCGCGCGTGTGCAGCAGGCACTGGACCGGGTGAGCGCGGAGCGCCGCGCTGCCGGCGCGCCAGCCAGCGGCACGGGAGAAACCTTCGACGAGGACTCCATCATCCCGGTCGAGCACCAGCGCGGCGGGGCCACGCGCCTGCTCGACCGCTCGACCGTGCTGTACGTGCAGGCCGAGGGCGACTACGTGCGCCTGCACGCTGACAGCGGGCGCTTCCTCGTGCGCGCGTCGCTGGCGGAGATCGAGGAACGCTGGGGCCAGCACGGGTTCGTGCGCGTGCACCGCAGCTATGTGGCGAACCTCAAGCGCGCGGTCGAGATCCGGCCCAAGCTCGGCGGTGCGGTCACGATCGTGCTCAGCGACGACACGGAGCTGCCGGTCGCGCGGCGCCAGGTCGCGGACCTGCGGCGGAGGCTGCGGATGTGACGCCGGCGCCGCCCTCGCCCGGCCGCCCGGGGCCGCCCGGCCGACCGCGGCCGCTTGGCCGCACGAGTCAGTCACGGCGGCTGCTGCCCCGCCGCGGGCTCCGCTCGCCGCGTGAGGAGCTGGCCGAGGCGACGGCGCACGGGCATGTCTACCTGCGCGGCCTGCAGCACGCGCAGCTGACGCTGTCGCTGTTGGCACTGGTGGCGTTCGGAGCGGTCTTCGGGGTGCTGCCGGCGGTCCTCTACCTGCTGCCGCAGCTCGACCGGGTCGTGCTGCTGACGGTGCCGCTGCCGGTTTGGATCGTCGTGGTGCCGATGCTGCCCGCGTTCCTCGCGATCGGCTGGCTGTACGCGCGGCGCGCGGACGCGCTCGACGACGCCTTCCGCGAGTCGGTGGAGGAATCGGGCGAGGAGTCGGACGAGCGTTGATCGTCGCGCTGCTCGCGGTCGGGGCGGTCACACTCGGGACGCTCGGCCTCGGCACCTGGGGGGTGCGATTCGCGCGGACGACGTCGGACCTGCTGGTCGCCAGCCGCGCGGTGACGCCGTGGTGGAACGCGGCGGCGATCTCCGGCGAGTACCTGTCGGCGGCCAGCTTCCTCGGGATCGCCGGGCTGCAGATGCAGGTCGGCGTCAGCGCGCTGTGGCAGTCGCTCGGGTTCACCGCGGGCTATCTGGCGCTGCTGCTGTTCGTGGCGGCGCCGCTGCGCCGGTACGGCTCCTACACGATCCCGGACTTCGCCGAGGCGCGGCTGCGGAGCCCGCCGCTGCGGATGCTGGCGGCGCTGATCGTGGTAGTGATCGGCTGCTTCTACTTGGTGCCGCAGCTGAAGGGCGCCG
>WQWK01000095.1 GCA_009785395.1 Conexibacteraceae bacterium | reverse complement strand
GTGAGGATCACATCTCCAACACCCCCAAGCAACTGCTCGTGTTCGAGGCGCTCGGCGCAACGCCGCCGCGCTACGCGCATCTGCCGCTGCTGCACGGCCCCGACGGCAAGAAGCTGTCAAAGCGCCACGGTGCGGCCTCGGTCCAGGAGCTGCGCGATGCCGGCTATCTGCCGGAGGCCGTCAACAACTACATCGCGCTGTTGGGGACCGGCTTCGCCCCCGACCAGGAGTTCTTCACGATGGCGGAGATGGCCGAGGCGTTCCGGCTCGATCGCGTTTCAAAGAGCCCCGCGGTGTTCGACGAGCAGAAGCTGCGGCACATGAACGGACAGCACCTGCGCGACCTGAGCGTCGACGAGCTGACCGAGCGGCTCGAGCGCTTCACCGGCCGGGCCGCCCTGCGCGGGGCCGTCGAGATCTCACGCGAGAAGATCCAGACGCTCGCCGACTTCTGGCCGCTCGCCGGGTTCCTGTTCGATGGCCCGGCCGATGATCCGAAGGCCTTTGCCAAGGTGATCGGCACCGATGGGGGACGCGAAACGCTGGCCGAGGCCAGGGACGCGATCGCCGCCGCGGACCCGTTCACGGTCGAGGCGATCGAAGCGGCGCTGCGCGAGGTCGTCGAGCGCCGCGGCGTCAAGCCCGGTCAGGTCTTCCAGCCCGTGCGGGTGGCGATCGCGGGGACGACCGTGTCGCCCGGGATCTTCGAGAGCGTGGCGCTGCTCGGACGGGATGAGACGATCGCCCGCATCGATCGGGCCCTTGCCAAGTGATCGGGAGGACCGATGGCGATTTACCCCCGAAATCGGGGGTAAATCGCCATCGGTCCGTGAAACGGCCCATTTGGGCCGGGATTTAGCGCCTTTGCGATCAGGATTCGGCACAAGGGCGTAACCTCCGGGGGCACCGGCCGATGCTCTCGATCACAAGCAAGTCCCCGTATGCCGTCCGTGCGCTCGTGGAGCTGTACCGCTGCGGCGATGCCGACCCGGTTCCGATCGGTGAGCTCTCCAAGCGCGGCGGCATCCCGCCGCAGTTCCTGGAGCAGCTGTTCGCGACGCTGCGGCGGGCCGGCCTGCTGAGGTCCCAGCGGGGCGTGAAGGGCGGCTACAGCTTCGCCAAGCCGGCCGATGAGATCTCGGTGCTCGATGTCGTCGAGCAGCTTGACGGGCCGCTCGGCGCCGGCGCCGGCGGCGTGTTCGCGGAGGCGGCCGAGGCCGCGCGCGCGGTGCTGCGCGAGCAGTCGATCGCGGACCTGGCCGAGGCGGAGGCGCAGGCGGCGGGCGCCACCATGTACTTCATCTGAATACGGTGGCTGACAACTAACTTAGTAGAGTTAGTACGAAATGGCGACCACCTCGACCGGGATTCCATCCAGCATCGCCGCGTTTGTCGGCAGGACGCCCGTCGTGCGTCTGGCTCGCCTGGCGCCGGACGGCGCCGGCGCGCAGCTGTTCGCGAAGGTCGAGTCGTTCAACCCCGGTGGCAGCGTCAAGGACCGCATCGGCCTGGCGATGATCGAGGCCGCGGAGCGCGACGGCCTGATCGAGCCGGGCCGCACCACGATCGTCGAGGCGACCAGCGGCAACACCGGGATCGCGCTCGCGTTCGTCTGCGCGGCCAAGGGGTACGACCTGGTGCTGACCCTGCCACAGGGCATGAGCCGCGAGCGCGAGCGCCTGCTGGCGCTCTACGGCGCGCGGTTCGAGATCACCGAGTCGCTCGGTGGCATGCACGAGGCCGTCGCGGCGGCCCAGCAGATGGCCAGCCGTGACGACGTCTTCCTGCCCGATCAGTTCTCGAACCCCGCCAACCCCGAGGCGCACCGGCGCAGCACCGGGCCGGAGCTGTGGGAAGCGCTCGGCGGCGACATCGACGTGTTCATCGCCGGCGTCGGTACCGGCGGCACGATCACCGGCGTGGGTGAGTACCTGAAGGAGCGCAACCCGGGGGTCCACGTGGTGGCGGTCGAGCCTGCCGGCTCGGCCGTGCTCTCCGGTCGGCGGGCCGGGCCGCACCGCATCCAGGGGATCGGCGCCGGCTTCGTGCCGCGCGTGCTCAACCGCGAGGTGATCGACGAGATCGTGACGATCGAGGACGACGAGGCGGTCGTGGCGGCGCAGGAGCTCGCCGCGCGCGAGGGCGTGCTGGCCGGCATCTCGGCAGGGGCGGCGGTCGCTGCGGGCCTGAAGCTCGCTGCCCGGCCCGAGTTCGCGCGGGCGCGGATCGCTGTGATCCTGCCCGACTCGGGCGAGCGCTATGTGTCGCTGCCTTGGTTCGCGCCGACCCGCGGCTGAGCCGCTCCCGGCTCACCGCCAGGCGAACCCCGACGAGTAGCCTTCAGGCATGCGGTCCAACGGTGTGATCGGCGCCGCCCTCGCCGAGATCCGGCGTGACGTCGCGGCCGCTCGGAGCCGTGACCCCGCTGCGGCGGGGGTCGGCACGCCCGAGATCCTGCTCGCCTGGCCGGGGGTACAGGCGCTGCTCGCGCACCGGCTCGCGGGCGCGCTGCTGCGGTCCCGCGTGCCGCTGCTGCCGCGGCTGATCGCGACCGCGTCGCGTTCGCTGACGGGCATCGAGATCCATCCGGCGGCGGTGATCGGCCCTGGCCTGTTCATCGATCACGGCATGGGCGTTGTGATCGGCGAGACCGCGGAGCTCGGCGCCGACGTCACGATCTACCAGGGCGTCACACTGGGCGGCACGGGGTTTGCGACGGGCAAGCGCCACCCGACCGTCGAGGATTGCGTCACGATCGGCTCGGGCGCGAAGCTGCTCGGCCCCATCCTCGTGGGGCATGGGGCCAAGATCGGCGCCAACACGGTGGTGATCCACGACGTCCCGCCAAACTCGACCGTCGTCGGGATTCCCGGACATCCCGTGCGCGTCGAGGGACGGCGTCCGGAGGGCCCCGACGCCGACTGGGTGCACCTGCCCGACCCGATCGCCGACGCGATCAAGGGGCTCGCGCGGCGGATCGAGACGCTGGAGCGCCAGGCGGCGGCGGCCCAGGGTTCGGCCGGCGGGCAGCCGCAGGCAGAAGGCCGGCAACGCGTGCCGGCCGCGGACAATCGGACGCCCGACGCCGCCAGCACCGTGCTCGGCCCCAACCCGACCGGCGGCTGAGCGACCCTGCTAGCGCTCGGCGTCGAAGCCGGCCGCGGCGTCCTCGTAGGCGGAGGTCGGACCGGCGCCCGGAGTGAAGTTCTGGCGGCTGCGCACCAGATAGAGCGGGCGGCCCTTGACCTCGTCGAAGATGCGGCCGACGTACTCGCCGATCATCCCGATCGTGATCAGCTGGATCCCGCCCAGCAGCAACATCGTGATCTCGACGGTGCTGAAGCCGTAGAGGTAGTTACCGGTGATCTTCAGCACGATCACGACCGGGATTGCGATGAACGCCACGGTGGAGATGAGGAAGCCGAGCAGGGTCGCGAGCTGCAGCGGGCGGTAGGAGAACGACGTGATCGCGTCCAGTGAGAAACGCACCATGCGGGCGAACGTGAACTTCGTCTCACCGGCATAGCGCGGGTCGCGATCGTAGGCAACCGAGTCCTGCGTGAAACCGACCCAGACGCTCATGCCGCGGAGGAAGCGCGAGCGCTCGTGCATCGAGTTCAGCGCCTCGAGCGGACGGCGGTCGAGCAGCCGGAAATCGCCGGTGTTGTTCTCGAGGCTGACCGAAGTGAGCCACTGGAAGAGCCTGTAGAACCAGCGGGCGGAGCTGAGCTTGAAGCGAGACTCGCCGTCGCGGCGGCGTCGCACGGCGTAGACCACGTCGGCGCCGGCGCGCCAGCGCTCGACCAACTCGGGGATCAGGCCGGGCGGGTCCTGCAGGTCGGAGTCGAGCGTGACCGCGACGTTGCCGGAGACATGATCGAGGCCGGCGCTGATCGCCGACTGATGTCCGAAGTTGCGGGACAGGAGGACGAGCTTGATGCGCGCATCGCCCGCAGCGAGGGCCTTCAGCTTCTCCGCGGTGCCGTCGGTTGAGCCGTCGTCGACGAGGATCAGCTCGTAGGGGAGACCGGACAACGCCTCGGCGACGGCCGTGCAGAAGCGCTCGATCGTCGCCTCCTCCTGGTAAACGGGTGCGACGACGCTGAGCAGCACGAGTTGCCTGCCGACGCTCACGTGGTCATCGTACGGACCCAAGGCTCCGTGCGGCGCGACCGGGCGCTGACTCCGACCGGCTTCGACCCACTCCGACCGGCTCAGATGTTCAGCAGCGGGATCCCGTGGGGGATCACGTCGAAGATCATCATCCCGCAGGCGACCATCGTCATGAACACGGTGGCCTTCCAGAGGCGGGGGCTGGTCCCCAGCGCTACCAGCGGGATCATCCACGACACATACCAGGGGAGCATCGCCCAGGCGGTGACGAGCACCGCGAACATGGCCCAAGCGGCGCCGTCGATCCAGTCCATCGTGCCCTGCCACACGCGCCGCAGCAGATACAGCAGCGCCCCGGCAAGGAGCACGTCGACCACCAGCCTGACGGCGTGGGTGACGCTCATCCTCGTCACCGCGAACAGGAAGCCGGGGACGCTCTGCCACTCGCCCTTGTCCTGAACCGCCTGCAGCGTGCCCGGCATCTGCAGGATGCCGGTGCCGAACGCGAGATAGCTCACGACTCCGATCACCGCCACGGTGGCGGCGGCCCCGACCACGATCCGGTGCCGGCGATCAGCCGCGCCGAGCTTCACACCCGAGAGCAGCGCGAACGGGAAGACCACGGCGCCTGTCAGCTTGATCGCGGCGCCGAGGCTGAGCAACGCGCCGCCCGCGCGCTCGCGCTGGGTGATGATCGCGTAGACGCCCCAGGTCGTGAAGAACAGCATCAGCAGGTCGTTGTGACCGCCGCCGACCCCGTACAGCGTCACCACCGGGTTGAGGCCGAACATGGCCACGCCGCGCCCCGGGTTCAGGCCGCGCGCCCGGGCGGCCCTCCAGATCAGGTAGAGCGTGCCGCCGCTCGCGCACACCGCGATCAGCTTGAAGATGAGCTCGCTGGTCGCGACCGTAGTGGAGGCGAAGGCACTGCTCATGAGCGTGAACAGCGGTCCGTAGACACTCGGGGTGAAGATCCACTTGGAGGCGATGTAGGAGTACGTCTGGTCGAGCCCGATGGCGGCAGGGCCGTGTGTGTACGGGTTCGTGTGGTAGACCGCGAACATGCGCGCATAGGCCTGGTAGCTGAACACGTCGGTGGAGAACAGCGGCGGCCCGATCAGCACGATCACGTTGAGCGCCACGATGGCGCCGATCACGAACCGCGGCGAGACGCGATCGATCGACCGCATCGCCAGCAGGTAGCTCGCGAACAGAAGCAGGATCACGCCGATCACTGCCGGGACGCCGAGCGTGAAGCCGATGTGCTGCAGCGGCCCGGCCATCTTCGTGGCCGTGACCGGCCGGATCGACTCGGGGACCAGCGTGTTGGTGCGCGTGCCGGCGACACACAGCAGCAGCCCGAGGACCGGAATCGCAGTGACGAGCAGATGCTCGCGCCAAGCCTGCCGACGCGTGCCATCGAGCGGGTGGCGTAGCTCGGCGGCTCCCCTGTGCGTCAGTTCGAAGGCGCCGCTCTGTGGCGTCGCGCCGAGCGGTGCATCGACACTCATTTAACTGATGATCCCTGGTGCTCCGGCGTTCATGGCGATAAGTGTCACGAACGCGTCAGTTGACGTGTCTGCGAGCGTCGCAGACTCGGCACGAGCCGCATCGCCTCGAGCGCGATCTTCCACGACATCTTGCTGACGCCGGCGGTCCGGTCGACGAACGTGATCGGCACCTCGCGCACCTTGAAGCCCGCGCGGACCGCGCGGTAGGTGACCTCGATCTGGAAGACGTAGCCATCGGCGCGCAGCGTGGTCAGGTCGATCGTCTCGAGCACGGCGCGGTGGATGCACTTGAAACCGCCGGTCAGGTCACGGACGCCGACGCCCAGCACCGCGCGCGCATAGAGGCTGCCACCACGGCTGATGACCTTGCGCAGCACACCCCAGTTGCGAACCTCGCCTCCGGGAACGTAACGCGAGCCGAGCACCAGGTCGGCGTCCTCGGCAGCGGCCAGCAGCGTTCCGAGGTGCTTGGGATCGTGGGAGAAGTCAGCGTCCATCTCGATCACCAGCTCGGCGCCGCGGGCGAGCGCGTGCTCGAAGCCGGCCAGGTAGGCACGGCCGAGCCCGTCCTTGGCGGCACGGTGCAGAACCTCGACGGTATCGAGCTCGGACGCGAGCCGGTCGGCGAGCTCGCCGGTGCCGTCCGGTGAGTTGTCATCGACGACCAGCACGCGGAACTCGCCTGACGCCAGCTTGGTCATCTCATCGGTGACCGCACGCACGATCGGGTCGACGTTCTCAGCTTCGTTGTAGGTCGGGATCACCAACCAGATGCGTGAAGTCATTGGTGGCAGCGTAATAGGAAACCTATTGCGCTGCTTAGCGGAAGACTGCTTTCTAAGCGGGTCATAATACGACCGTCGGCTGCCCCGCGCGGCGGCCGTCGGCGGTGGCGCTCAGCGGCGCACGTAGGCCACGCGGCCCCAGCTCGGCTCGGGTGCGAGCTCGATCGGCTCGCCACCGCGGTCGGGCTGGATGTAGACGTAGGAGCCCACGTCGTCGTCGAAGAGAACGTCCAGCTCGCCCTCCTTGACGCGCTGGTCGAGCCACGCGCTGCGGAAGATCAGCCGGCGCAGCCAGTGCACCAGCGACCGATCCGAGGGGCCGACGAGCTCCGGCCAGCAGTCGTTGACATGCTCGCCGAGTGCAGAGGCGGGATCGGAGACCTCGCCGTTGACGACGAGGTTGATCAGGTCCTCGGCTTCGTCCTCGGCGATCGCGTCACCGATGAAGCCGAGACGCCGAGCGGCCTGCTCGCATCGTTCACTGAAGTCGCGCTCGTTGAAGGTGAAACGGAGGTCTCCGTATTCGAGCACGAAGTCTTCGCCCGAGGAGTAGTTGCCGCGTCGGTACATGCCGTCGGGATCTTATGTCCGAGTCCTCCCGGGGGCAGCCTCTGAACGTGATGTTGCAGGGAATCCCGGAAATAGCGCGTTTCCGGTGCAACGCTGGCGCCCCGGGGGGGTCAATTGGCGGGCGCTGAAGCCCCTATTGACCATGCACTCACTACTCGACAGTACAGACACCATCCTGGTTGTGAGGGCGGACCGCGAGGCCCGCACCTTCCTCGCATCCAACCTCACCGACGATGGCTTCGACGTGATCGAGGCCAGCTCGGTTCAGAGCGCCCGGCGGGCGCTCGCAGACGCGTTCGTGGACCTCGCCGTGATCGACCGTGAGCTGC
>WQWK01000094.1 GCA_009785395.1 Conexibacteraceae bacterium | reverse complement strand
GCTGGTCCTGCGCGACGGGCGCAGACTCGCTTTCACAGTCGCCGGACCGGCCGACGGCAGCCCCGTGCTCTATTGCCACGGCGCCATCGGCACGCCGCTGGACGCGACCGTCGACCTGCAGCGCATCGCCCACGAGGCGGGCGTTCGCTACATCGCTCCGAGTCGCCCGGGCATCGGCGGCTCGGATCCGCAGCCGGGACGCACGGTGCTGGGCTTCGCCGACGATGTCAGCACCCTCGCCGACGCGCTCGGGCTCGACAGGTTCTCGGTCGCCGGGGTCTCGGCCGGCGGTCCGTACGCGCTCGCGCTCGCGCACCGGCTTCCGGACCGCGTGCAGCGCGTCGCGCTGTGCAGCGCACTTGCGCCGTTCTGTCCGCCGCACCGAACGCCCGGGCTGCAACAACGGATTCGCCTGCCGCTGGCCGTGCTGGCCGCGGCGCCGGGCGTCGTGCGCGGGGTCGGCGACGCGGTTCTGCCCGCGGTCGCCCGCCACCCCGGCCTGGTCACACGCGTGGTTGCGGCGCACGCGGCCCCCTCGGAGCGGGAGCGGCTAGCGAGCGCGGAAGAGCGCACCGCGGCCTCGCACAGCTTCCTCGACGCCACCTGCAACGGCGTCGGCGGACTGATCGATGACTTCCGCACCTACGCCTTCGGCTGGGGCTTCGACCCGGGCGAGGTCGAGCCCGAGGTGCACCTGTGGCACGGCGCCGCCGATCCCCTCGTCCCGGTCGAGCACGTGCTGCAGCTCGCCGCAGCGCTGCCGCGTTGCCGCGTCTTCATCGACCCGGATGAGGGCCACCATTTCTTCCGGGCGAACCTGCGCCAGATACTCGCCGCGTTGGTCGCCGCCGTACAGTTGGAGCATGGCCCACAGCGGTACCCCGGATAGCGCACAGCAAGCGCACCGTGCGCACCACGCGCATGCGCCGCACCGCACGCACGACGTCCATCCGAATGTGATCCTTGCGGTTCTCTGCAGTGCCGGGCTTGCGTACTCGGTGCTGTCCTCGGCGGTGATCCCGGCGCTGCCGACGTTCCAGCATGCGCTGCACACCACGGAGACGGGCGCGACCTGGCTGCTGACCGCGTTCCTGCTCTCGGCGTCCGTCGGCACGTCGGTGATCGGGCGGCTGGGGGATATGTACGGCAAGGAGAAGCTGCTTCTGTGGACGCTGGTGATCCTCGCGGCCGGCACGCTGATGGCGGCGGTCTCGAGCTCGCTGGGGATGCTGATCGTGGCGCGCGTGATCCAGGGTGTAGCCGGCGGGATCTTCCCCCTGGCCTTCTCGATCGCGCGCGACGAATTCCCGCCCGAGCGGGTTGCCGGGAGCATCGGCCTGATGTCGTCGATCCTCGGCGTCGGCGGCGGTCTCGGCCTGATCCTCGGCGCGATCATCGCCGAGCACCTCGGCTGGCACTGGCTGTTCTGGATCCCACTTGTCGTCACGATCTTCGCGGCCGCCTGCACCTGGCGCTGGATCCCGGAGTCACCGGTGCGTGCACCCGGTCGCGTGAACTGGCTGGCCGCCGCCGTCATGACCGTCGGCATGAGCATGCTTCTGATCGGCATCGCCCAGACGTCGGTGTGGGGCTGGGGCAGCGTGAAGTCCCTGGCGCTGATGCTCGGCGGCCTGCTCGTGATAGCGCTGTGGGTTGCGATCGAGGTCCGCAGCGATCACCCGCTGGTCGACATGACGATGATGCGCATCCGCGGCGTCTGGACGACGAATCTGGCGGCGTTCCTGATCGGCGCCGGCATGTACTCGTCGTTCATCGTCTTCCCGCAGTTCGCGCAGCTGCCCAAGAGCACCGGCTTCGGCTTCGGCGCGTCGGTGGTTGTCTCGAGTCTGTACCTGCTCCCGGCGGCCGTCGGAATGGGTGCGCTCGGGAGCTTCGCCGGCATGGTCGCGCGCCGCTACGGCTCACGGTTCGCGCTCGTGATCGGCTCCGCGATCACCGCGGCGGCGTTCCTCTGGTCGGCCGTCGAACACAGCCACCCGTACGACATCCTGATCAGCTGCGCGCTGCTCGGGATCGGCATGGGACTCGCGTTCTCGGCGCTCGGCAACCTGATCGTGGGCGCCGTCGAGCCCCACCAGACCGGTGTCGCGAGCGGGATGAACACGGTCATGCGAACGCTCGGAGGCGCGCTCGGCGGCCAGCTTTCCGCCACCTTCATCGCCGCCCACACACTGCACGGGCTGCCGACGGTCGCCGGTTTCACGGAGTCCTACTGGATGGCCACGGGCTTCCTCGTCGTCGCCGCGCTGTCCGGACTGCTGGTCCCGGTCGGCCGGGCGACTGCCGGTGCGCACGCAGATGATGAGTCGCTCGCGGGCGAGGGCGTCGCGGCGTGAGCGGCGGCGCCGCCTGAGCGGTGGAAAGCGTCTCCACATCGGCGAGGTGGAAGGCGTTTCCACCTCGCCGTCGCGCGGGCCGGTAGCGTAACGGCGCGTTGCTCCGCGCCTGCATCGACATCGGCTCGAACACCACAAGGCTGCTGGTCGCGGATCTCGTCGACGGCAGGCTCACCGAGTGCAGGCAGGAGCGCGCCTTCACACAGATCGGCCGCTCGCTCGACGCCGCCGGCGCGATCCCCGCGATGAAGCTGGCCGAGGTTGCCGCCGTGGTTGCGCGGCACCTCGCGGTCGCCCGCGAGGCCGGCGCCGAGCAGGTCCGCTGCGTCGCCACGGCCGGGGTCAGGCGAGCGACCAACGGCGCCGCGCTCGTGGAGCTGATCGCCTCGACCTGCGACGGGCTGGAGGTCGAGGTGCTGAGTGGCGCCGATGAGTCCCGGCTTGCGTTCATCGGGGCGGCCTGGGGTGCCGGCGGGGGGAGCGACGTCGTCGGTGTCGTCGACGCCGGCGGCGGGTCCTCGGAGCTTGCCGTCGGCCAGCCGCCGGATCGCCTGCGCTGGTGGGTGTCGTTGCCGCTCGGCTCGGGCGACATCACCGCGCACTGGCAGTCTTCCGGCCCACCGCCGGCGATCGAGATCGAGCGTGCCCGTGAGCACGTGCGGGCTGCTTTCGCGCCGGCCCGGCCCCCGAAGGTCGAGCGCGTGATCGCCGTCGGCGGCAGCGCGACCACCATGCGCCTGCTGGCCGGCTCGGTGCTCGACGCCGATGCGTTCAGGGGTCTGCTCGGGACGGTCCAGCGCTTCAGCCCGCCCGAGCTCGCCGCGCGGTTCGGCATCGACGTTCAGCGGGCCGAGCTGCTGCCCGGCGGCCTGGTGCTGCTGGAGGCGATCTCCGAACTGTTCCAGGCGCCGCTCGAGATCGGCCGCGGCGGCCTCCGCGAGGGGCTGCTGCTCGACTACCAGTGAACGCCGCGCATCAGCCGCGCAAACGCCGCCTGCCGTGGCGAGGTATGTTCGGGCAGCTCCTGCTGGCCACGCGCCGCGGCCGAGTCGGGGAAGACCTTGTAAGCGGTCGACAGCACCTGGTCGACCAGCTTCGGGAACAGCGCGTAACTGACCTCGCCGACCGTGCCGAGCGTGGTGCCCATCGTCTTCGGCCGCGTGCGGATCGCCTCCGCGATCAGGTCCGCGGCCTGCTCGGGCGAGATCGTGGGAAAGCGGTCATACAGCTTGGTGGGGGCGATCATCGGCGTCTTCACCAGCGGCATGTGGATGGTCGTGAAATGCACGTTGTCACCGATGCTCTCGGAGCTGACGACCCGCGTCCAGGCGTCGAGCGCCGACTTGGACGCCACGTAGGCGGAGAAGCGCGGCGGATTGGTCTGAACGCCGATCGACGAGATGTTGATGATGTGGCCCGAGCGTCGCTCCCGCATCCCCGGCAGCAGGCCCATGATCAGCCTGATCGTGCCGAGATAGTTGAGCTGCATGGTCCGCTCGAAGTCGTGAAAGCGGTCATACGACAGCGCCACCGAGCGCCGGATCGAGCGTCCGGCGTTGTTGACGAGCACGTCGATCTCGGGGTGCTCGGTCTGGACCTTTTCGATCAGCGCGTCAACCGATTCGGGGTCGGATAGGTCCGCGGGGTAGATATATGCGGTGCCGCCCTCCTCAGCGATCTCGGCGCGTGTCTCCTCGAGTTGCTCGAGGCCGCGGGCGACCAGCAGCACGGTCGCGCCCGCCCGCGCCAGAAGCAGCGCCGAAGCGCGGCCGATCCCGCTCGAGGCACCCGTGATCAGGACCGTCTTGCCTGCGACCGCGCTGGCGACGTTCGCGTGGCGGGCGAGTTCCGGGTCGAGGTGGCGCAGCCAGTAGTCCCACAGCTTCGCCGCATACGCCGACAGCGGCGGCACCTCGATGCCGGATCCCGCCAGCGCCTGCCGCGTCGCGCCCGTCTCGAACTCGGGCGTCAGGCCGATGTACTCGACGATCTCGTCGGGAATGCCGACCTGGGCCAGCAGTGCCCGGCGCGCCGCGTGCGCGCCGGGCAGCGACATCACAGCGGCGGCGGCTGTCCGCGGGATCGCGGCGAGCGGCCCCGGGTCGACTGCGAGCGCGAACTGGGGTGCCCCGGCGACCTTCGCGAAGGCGTTCAGCACATCGACCACTCGCGACGGGTTCGGGTCCGTCAGGTGGAACGCGCGTCCGTCGAGCCCCGGCTGGTGGGCGAGGTGGTCGAGTGCGGCCGTGACGTAGTCGACCGGGACGATGTTCGTGTAGCCGAGCTCCGGGCCAAGCAGCGGCAACCAATCAGGAATCCACCGATGCGCCTGTTTGAGCAGCGGGAAGAAGTAGTACGGGCCGTCGATCTTGTCGATCCGGCCGGTCCTGGAATCACCGACGACGATTGCCGGCCGGTACACGCGCCACGGCATCGTCGCCTCCTCGCGCACCAGTCGCTCAGACTCGAACTTCGTGCGGTGATACGGGTGCGGCAGCGGCTGGCCGACGTCGAACATGTCCTCGGTGAAGACGCCGCGGTAGGTGCCCGCAACCGCGATCGAGGAGACGTGGTGGAAAACCCGGGCGCCGATCGCATTGGCCACGTCGAGCGCGTGCACCGTGCCCTCGACGTTCGCCAGCTCGTTGACCTCGTCGCCGGCGGTCATGTCATAGACGGCTGCGAGGTGGAAGAACCCGGTGATGTCCTGCTCGCGCAGCATCGCGAGCGTGGACTCGTCGAGCCCGAGGCGCGGCTCGCGCAGATCGCCGGTGACCGGCTTCGCGTGCGCGCGCGCCGCCGGCGAACCCGCCGTCCAGGAGTCGATGCGGCGCTCGAGGCGCGGAAGCGAGTTCTCGCGCACGAGCATGTAGATGTCGGCATCCGCGTCGCTTCCGCCGGCGGCGCGCTCGATCAACAGCGGGAGCAGGCTGCTCCCGATGAACCCGGTGGAGCCGGTTACGAAGTAGGCCATGGCGGGCCTACCCTAACGCCTGGCGGCTACCAGCCGCCCTTCCACTCGGCTGAGGACGCGCGGCGCTTGGCGGCGTCAACACGCGCGTGCTTGCGGTGTTCCAGCCAGCCCTGGATCAGCGAGAAGACGATGATCAGCACCGGGAACAGGCCGATGAGGAGGAACATCACGTTCGTGATCTGCTTGTCATCGGTCGGACCCCAGAGGCCCTGGCCGCCGTGCGTGGTCGCACACGCCGCCGGTGCCAGCGCCAGCATGGCCACGATGACCGAAACCGCGAAGAGGACCTTGCGCTTAGGACTCACTGGCCGCAAGGCTACCGGATGCATCGGCCGCGCGCACGTATGCGAGCGCCTCGATCAGCACCGGGTTGTAGCGCCCCGCTGCGGCATCGCTCGCGGTCGTCGCCACCTCCATGTGCCGGACCGGCGCCTCGAACACCTGCGCCTTCAGGGCGGCCGCCAGCTCCCGCTGCTTGGCGGGCGGCACGGCATCGTCGTTGCTGGTGAGCACGACGGAGGTGGGGAACCTGTACGGGTGCAGCCAGGGCCGTGAGTCGAAGCGGCCGAGCTCGCGCCCGGCCTCGGCCACGTCACGGGCGCGGTGGCGGGTCATCTCTGAATGCACCCAGGCCATCCGCGGGCCCGGCTTGAAGCCGACCCGCTTCAGCGCCATGCTCCAGGCGCGCCCGGGCGCCACCGAGAGACCGATGCCGACGAACGGCATCGCCTTCCAGGTGCGGCTGAGCTCCTCCTCCTTCCAGTGCTGCGCGGTGCCGCTCAGCACCAGCCCGGATACGACGTCGGAGTGGTCGCGGGCGATCAGCTGTGCGATCGCGCCGCCCATCGAGTAGCCGTAGATGATCGCCGGCCCGATCCCCAGCTCGCGAATCACCGCCGCCGCGTCGGCGGCGCAGTCGATCAGGCGGAAGGGAACGAGCGCTCGCAGGCCGCGGCCGTGGCCGCGGTGGTCGATCGCGACCACGCGGTAACCGGCGGCGATCACGTCCTCGTACAGGTTCCCGAAGTTCAGGTCGGCGCTGGCGACCCAGCCGTGCAGCATGAACACGACCGGCCGCTCCCCGGCGGCGTCGGCGGGACCGGAGTCGCGCAGAAAGAACTCGCCGCGATCGGGAACGACGATCGTGCGCGCGGGCGGGAAGTCGTGCGGCGGAACCGGCGGATAGTGGGATGCGGCCATGCGGGGATCCTAAGGGCTCACGACGGAATTATTGACGTCTTTGACGGCGTCTGGACGCGCCTGGGTGCGCCCGTCTCGCGGCAGGTACCTCGGTACCTGCCTTGCGAAACGGTCTTCCCAGGCACGCCCAGCCACTCGCCAAATCCTGCCACTAATTCCGTCGTGAGCCCTAACCCGCCGCCGACTCTTACCATCACCCCTATGGCTGTGATCATCGCCTCCGACCTCGGCAAGGACATCTCCGGCGAGCCGCTGCTGCGCGGCATCTCGTTCAAGCTCGAGCGCCGCGATCGCATGACCCTCTCCGGACGCAACGGCGCCGGCAAGACGACGCTGCTGCGGATGATCGCGGGCGAGGCCTCGATCGACGGCGGCGAGCTGGTGCTCGCCAAGGGGACCAAGCTCGCGTTGCACGACCAGCGTCCCCCGCGTGACCAGCGGATGACACTGCGTGATTACGTGCTATCCGGCGCACGGGAGCTGATTGCGCTCGAGGCGGAGCTGCAGGAACTCGAGCAGCGGATGGCCGGCGGCGACTACGAGGAGCCGACACTCACCGCCTACGCCGACGCGCAGGCCGCGCTCGAGCACGCCGGTGGCTACACCTGGCGCGAGCGCGCGCTCGCGACCCTGCACGGCCTCGGCTTCAGGGACGACGCGGTGCTCGACCGCCGGCTCGAGACCTTCTCCGGGGGCGAGCTGACACGCGCCTCACTCGGCCGCGCGCTGGCCGGCAGCCCCGACCTGCTGCTGCTCGACGAGCCCACCAACCACCTCGACATCGACTCGCTCGAATGGCTCGAGTCACACCTGAACTCGCTCGACGCGGCCGTG
>WQWK01000093.1 GCA_009785395.1 Conexibacteraceae bacterium | reverse complement strand
TGCTGATCGTAGAGCCGGCAGCACGGGTCGTGCACTGGCTGGGATTAGCTGACGACGAGTACCAGCCGCTGGAATCAAGTCGCCTGATCGATCTCGACGCGAGCCAGCTTGCGGAGATGATCGACTGGCCGACATAGGCACTGAGGGCCCAGAGCGACCCGAAAGCCCTGCTAACGTCGGGGTCACGGTGGGCGCCGCCCGCCGTGAGGCAGTTGCTTTCGATTTCCGCATCAGACGCGGTTCGGGTCAGCCATCAGCCTCCCGAATCCGTCTCGCGGTCTCTTTGAGCGCCGCCAAGGAGCACACATGTCCAAGAAGTCCTTCGCCGATCTCGGCGTGTCCAATGCCGTCGCCGGCGCCCTGAGCGCCCGCGGCATCACCGAGCCGTTCGCGATCCAGCAGGCCGTCATCCATGACGTTCTGGCCGGCCGCGACGTCCTCGCCCGTTCCCCCACCGGCTCCGGTAAGACGCTCGCCTTCGGCGTCCCGCTGATCGACCGCACCGCCGCCGAGGCACGGCGCCCCGCCGCGCTGATTCTGGCCCCCACGCGTGAGCTCGCGACCCAGATCGTCGACGAGCTGCGTCCGGTCGCGCACGCGCGTGCGTTGCGCATCACCGCCGTCTACGGCGGCGTCGGCCTGCTCAAGCAGGCGCAGGACGCAGCACGTTCGCACATCATCGTCGCCACCCCGGGCCGGCTCGAGGACCAGCTCGAGCGCGGCGCCTTCACACTCGATCACGTGCGCACGCTCGTGATCGACGAGGCCGACCGCATGCTCGACATGGGCTTCCGCCCGGCGCTCGACCGCATCGTCGCGCTGTGCCCGGCCAAGCGCCAGACTCTGTTCTTCTCCGCGACCCTTGACGGCGAGGCCGGCAAGGCCGCCCGGCGCTACACGGAAAGCGCCGCCTACCACGAGAGCGGCCCCGCTGAGAACCGCGCCTCCGACGACGTCGAGCACCGCTTCGTCGAGGTCACGCACGATTCACGTCTGGAGAGCCTCGTCCAGCAGCTCGGCGCCAAGCGCGACCTCGCGCTCGTGTTCGTGCGCACCAAGCATGGCGCCGACAAGCTCGTCAAGAAGCTCTCGGGCCACGGGATCGACGCGGTCGCGATGCACGGCAACAAGACCCAGCGTCAGCGCGAGCGCGCGCTCGCGCAGTTCGAGTCCTTTGACGTCGACACCCTGGTCGCGACGGACGTCGCCGCCCGCGGGATCGACGTCAGCGGCATCTCGCACGTGATCAACTTCGACCCGCCGCACGATTCCGACACCTATGTGCATCGCGTCGGCCGCACCGGCCGCGCAGGCGCCACCGGCGTCGCGATCTCGCTCGTCTCCTCCGACCAGGTCAAGGAGATGAACCAGATGGCCGGCGAGCTCGGGATCGATACCGGCCTCGCCGGGCGGCCCGGCGTCGGCGCCGGCGGCTTCCGACGCGGTGACGTGAGGCCGGCTGGCCAGGCGAAGCCGAGCGGCCGTGGTGCCCGCCCGGAGAGCGGCCGGCACGGGGCGCCGAAGCACAACAACGGCGCGCCGAAGCATGGCTCGGGCCCGAAGCGTGGCGCTGGCGCGAGGCACGCCGGCGGCCCCAAGCAGGGCTCCAGGCCCGGCCGTAAGCTTGGCGGGCGTTGACCGGTCCGGAGGACACTCGGTACACCGCTCCGGCCGCGCCGGAGCGGTTCGCTCTGCGGCACGCGTATCGTCGCCACTTCTCGAATCCGCGTCGTGAGCGCGCGTTCCTGCACGCGGTCGGCTTCACAGCGGGCTTCGCCGGCTGCCGCGTCGTGACGCATGCGATCCGCGCAGGGCGCGGGCCGTTTCGCGACATGAGCGCGGGCGGGCGGCATCTGCACCACAGCACGCCGGGCATCCTCGGGCTGATCACGCTCGGCTATCTCTGGACCTGGCAGATTGCAGCGGGTACAGACCCGGAGCATCGAGCCGCATCGCGGGCGGCGGCGCTCAGCGCCGGACTCGCGACCGCGCTGACCCTCGATGAGTTCGCGCTCTGGTTCGACCTCGCCGACGACTACTGGGACACGGCCGGGCGCAAGAGCATCGATGCGGTCGCCCTGTTCGGTGGCCTATCCGCGATGTTGCTCACGGGCCGCGGCCTCGCTACCGAGTGTGGCCGCGCTGTCCGCGAGGTGCGGCAGCGCGAGCGTCGCCGCTGACCGGCTCCCACCCACCCCCGCCGCCCGGCGGCACCGAGCCGCACCTTCAGAGCTCCGCTATCGCAGGCCGATCACCCGCCCACGGGCGCGCGGCCTCGATCTGACCCGCGAGCGAGTACAGGGTTTCCTCGTCGCCGATCCGCCCTGCCAGCTGCACGCTCAGCGGCAGGCCATCCGCGCCGAATCCGGCCGGAAGGCCGATCGCGGGCTGGCCGGTGAGGTTGTAGACGGGATACCAGGGGATGAAGCGGCTGGCCTTGTCGAGCGCCACTGGGGCGGACTTGCCGTACCCGCCTTCGGCGGCGATCGCCGTCGAGGCGAGTCCCGGAGTCAGCAGCACGTCGACCTCGCGCCACAGCTGCGTGAAGCGCATGACCGTCTTCACGCGTTTGTGCTGCAGCGCCTCGCGGCGGCGCCGCGGCACGAGCCGATCGCCGATCGCGGCCAGCTGCCGCGTCGAGCGCTCCGCCTGCGAAGGATCGCTCAGCGTCGCGAACTCCTCGGCGGCGCCCGCCACGTAGTTCTGCATGAACTCGAGCGCGATCAACCCGTAGGAAGGGTCACGTTCGATCACCTCGTGCCCGAGCTCGCTCAACAGCCGAGCCGTCTGGTCGAAGGCGCGGCGCTGGTCGGCCGACACCCGCGCGATAACCCCGTTCGGCACTTTTGCCGACACAGCGATCCGCAGCCGCTCCGGCGGCTTCCGCGCCGCCTCCAGATACGAGGAGCGCGGCGGCTCGAGCGCGTAGCGCTCTCCCGGCGCCGCGCCGTGGATCACATCCAGCAGCAGCGCGCTGTCGGGCACGGTTCGGGCCAGCGCGCCGTAGGTCGCGAGCCCGAGCCAGCCCTCGCCGAGCGGCTGCCCCGACACCCGCCCCCGCGTCGGCTTCATCCCCACCAAGCCGCAGCATGCGGCCGGGATCCGGATCGAGCCGCCGCCGTCGGAGGCGCCCGCGGCCGGCACCAGCCCGGCGGCGACCGCGGCCGCCGAGCCGCCGGAGGAGCCGCCCGGCGTGCGCGTCAGCTCCCACGGGTTGCGGGTAACACCGCCGGCATCGCTCGCCGTCCATGGGAACAGCATCAGCTCCGGCACACGCGTGATCCCGATCGGGATCGCACCCGCGTGGCGCAGCCGCCGCAGCGGCTCGGCATCCGCCGGCTGGATCCCTGCCGGGCTCCTCGAACCGCGCGTCATGACCTGGCCGCTCACCGGCATGTCGTCCTTGATCGCGATCGGGACTCCGGTCAGCGGACCGGTCTCGTCGACGGGACTCGCATGCGTGTCGATCCGCTCGGCGGCAGCGAGCGCCTCCTCCGCGAGCACCACCCGGAACGCGTTGAGCTGTGGGTCCACGCGCTCGATGCGCGCGAGGAACGTCTCGACCAGCTCGCGCGCGCTGATCTCCTTCTCGCGCACCCGCCGCGCGAGCTCGATCGGCCCGGCGAAGGCGAGGTCGTTATCGTCGGCGCCGCTCACCGGCGTCAGTCTTCCAGAGCCCGCAGCAGGTTGCGAATCGCAGGACCGTAGCGATGGGAGTTGCCCCCGTGACCGCCGCTGTGAAGATCGAGCGTGTGGGCCACGCCGAGCGCATCGAGCTCACGCGAGAACGCGACCGTGCCGACGTCGAGCATGTACTCGTCGGAGCGCCCGGCGGCGAGGTGGATGTGGCGCAGGCCCCGCAGCGCCTCGGCGTGGCGTGACGCCATCCGCACCGGATCGCGCTCGAGCCAGCGCTGCCAGACGTCGTCGACCAGCCTGCCGGTGTCAGTCTCGAATGGGAGCAGAACCTTGCCCGGCCGCGCGGGATCGGGCGAGTACGCAGCCGCCATGGCGTAGCTGTTGAGCGCCTCGAACCACCTGCCCCAGTCGAACGAGTCCGAGTAGAGGGCGTCGGTGAGCAGCGCCTCGTAGGAGCCGTCGTAGTGCTCGCGCAATGTCCTCGCAGCCTTCGCGAAGTCCCGCATGTAGCAGTACTCGAAGAGGGTGTCGGGAGCGTGCGCGAACAGCGCGCCGAACGCGTCGGGACGCAGCATCGGCAGCACCAGCGCCCCGTACCCGCCCGACGAGTGCCCGGTCACCGCACGCCGCTCGCGCGTGGCGGCGGTCGGGTACCGCTCGTCGACGAACGCGATCACCTCGTCGCAGATGTAATCGGTGTAATTGCCGGTCGCGCTCGAGTTCAGGAACTGCGAGCCGCCCAGCGCGGTCCACGCATCGACGAACACGACGACCGCCTCCGGACACCCCGCCTCGGGATCTGAGAAGAGCGCATCGAGCCGTTCGACGAAGGTGGGCTCGAACGGCTTGCGCGCGAGCCAGAGGTCGAGCTGTCCGGTGTAGCCCTGGAGCACGTAGAGGGCTGCGGCGTCGCCCGCCCGCTTGGCGGCGACGCCGGGCGAGCCGTAGACGTACAGCGGCCGGCGCACCGGGTCCCCGAGCGGGTTGCCGGCCAGCGCCTCGGACTCGACGACGAGCTGTTCGAGGACGCCGCTCAACGGCCGCTGCCACGGCGGCCCGAGCGGCTCCGAGACCTGTCTGAGGGCCATCTTCTGACCGTATCTGAAAACCTGGACCGGACGGACGCGGCCCGGACGAAACCGGTCTATATAGTGGCGCTGAAAGGCCCGACCCCGACGAGATTGCCCGAGTGTGATGAGCGAAACGATCGACGGAACTTCCACCAACGGCGTAGACATCGATGCGGTCGAGACCGGCGAGTGGCTCGACGCGCTCGACGCGGTCGTCGAGCATGACGGCGTCGACCGCGCCAAGCACCTGCTGAGCCGCGTCGTCGAGCGCGCGCAGCATGCCGGCAGCGGCCCGATCGGCACGCTCAACACGCCCTATGTGAACACGATCCCGGCGTCACTCGACGAGCCCATCCCGGGCGACATCGAGCTCGAGCGCAAGATCCGCAACCTCGTGCGCTGGAACGCGATGGCGATGGTCGTGCGCGCCAACAAGGTCTCCTCCGAGTTGGGTGGGCACATCGCGTCGTTCCAGTCGCTCGCGATGCTGTACGAGACCGGCTTCAACCACTTCTGGCACGCCCCGTCGAAGGATCACGGCGGCGACCTCGTCTACTTCCAGGGCCACTCCTCCCCCGGCAATTACGCGCGCGCCTTCCTTGAGGGCCGGCTCAGCGTGGAGCAGCTCGACAACTTCCGCCAGGAGGTCGGCGGCAACGGCCTCTCGTCATACCCGCATCCCTGGCTGATGCCGGACTTCTGGCAGTTCCCGACGGTGTCGCTCGGAATCGGCGCGATCACGTCGATCTACCAGGCGCGCTTCATGCACTACCTGCAGGCCCGCAAGCTGGCCGAGACGGCCGGGCGCAAGGTGTGGGCGTTCCTCGGCGACGGCGAGATGGACGAGCCCGAGACGATGGGCGCGATCGGCCTCGCCGGCCGTGAACAGCTCGACAACCTGATCTGGGTCGTCAACTGCAACCTGCAGCGGCTCGACGGGCCGGTGCGCGGCAACGGCAAGATCATCCAGGAGCTCGAGTCCGATTTCCGCGGCGCCGGCTGGAACGTGATCAAGGTGATCTGGGGCCGCCGCTGGGACCCGCTGCTCGAGGCCGACATCGACGGCCGCCTCGTGCAGGTGATGACCGAGTCGGTCGACGGCGAGTACCAGACCTACAAGTCGCGCGACGGCAGGTACGTGCGCGAGAACTTCTTCGGCAAGGATCCGGTGCTGCTCGACCGCGTCTCGCACATGAGCGACGACCAGATCTGGAGCCTGAACCGCGGCGGGCTCGATTCCCAGAAGGTCTTCACGGCCTACGCCAACGCCGTGCGCGAGGTCGGGCGTCCCACGGTGATCCTCGCCAAGACGATCAAGGGCTACGGGATGGGAGCGTCCGGCGAGGGCCAGATGATCGCCCACCAGGCCAAGAAGATGGCCGAGGACGCGCTGCTCGCGTTCCGCGACCGTTTCGATCTGCCGCTGACCGACGAGCAGGTCCGCGCGGCCGAGTACCTCAAGCCGCCGGCAGACGCGCCGGAGATGAAGTACCTGCTCGAACGGCGCGCGGCCCTTGGCGGCTCGCTGCCGGTCCGGCGCCGCAAGGCCGAGCCGCTGCCGGTACCCGAGCTGAGCGCCTTCCAATCGCAGCTCGACGGCAGCGGCGAGCGCGAGATCTCGACGACGATGGCGTTCGTCCGCGTGCTCGCGACGCTGCTGCGCGACAAGCAGATCGGCAAGCGCGTGGTGCCGATCGTGCCCGACGAGTCGCGCACCTTCGGCATGGAGGGCATGTTCCGCCAGAACGGCGTCTACTCCCCGTTCGGCCAGCTCTACCAGCCGGAGGACTCCGAGCAGCTCATGTACTACCGGGAGGACAAGGCCGGCCAGATCCTCGAGGAGGGCATCACCGAGGCCGGATCGATGTCCTCCTTCATCGCCGCCGGCACCTCCTACAGCGCCCACGCCGAGCAGATGGTCCCGTTCTACATCTACTACTCGATGTTCGGGTACCAGCGCGTCGGCGACCTGATCTGGGCTGCCGCCGACAGCCGTGCGCGCGGCTTCCTGCTCGGTGGGACCGCCGGCCGCACAACCCTCAACGGCGAGGGCCTCCAGCACGAGGACGGTCACAGCCATGTGCTCTTCTCGGTCGTGCCCAACATCCGCGCCTACGACCCGGCCTACGGCTACGAGGTCGCCGTGATCATCCAGGAGGGCCTGCGCCGGATGGTCGCCGAGCAGGAGGACATCTTCTACTACCTGACCCTGATGAACGAGAACTACGCGCACCCGGCGATGCCGAAGGGCGTCGAGGACGGGATCCTGCGCGGCATGTACCTGCTGCGGGATTCGGGCCCGCCCACCCGGGCTCGCTCAAAGAAGCCGCGCGTCCAGCTCATGGGCTCAGGTGTGATCCTGCGCGAGGTGCTGGCCGCGGCCGAACTGCTCGAGCAGGACTTCGGCGTGCTGGCCGACGTGTGGAGCGTGACCTCGTTCACGGAGCTGCGCCGCGACGGCATCGAGGCCGAACGGTGGAACACGCTGAACCCGCTCGCCAAGAAGCCGCGCGTCCCGTACGTCACCGGGCAGCTCGCCAAGCGCCAGGGGCCGACTGTCGCCTCAACCGATTACATCCGCACGTTCGCTGACCAGATCCGGGCCTGGGTCCCGGGTACCTACCGCGTGCTCGGGACCGACGGTTTCGGCCGCAGCGACTACCGCAGGGCGCTGCGCAGCTTCTTCGAGGTCGACCGCCACCACGTCGTGATCTCTGCGCTGAAGGCGCTGGCCGACGACGGCATGGTCGACGCCAAGCAGGTTGCGGCCGCGAT
>WQWK01000092.1 GCA_009785395.1 Conexibacteraceae bacterium | reverse complement strand
GCACCTCGCCGGGACCGTGTTCGGGTTCGAGGGCGACGAGGCGGCGGCGGCAGAACAGGCTGAGGCGGCCGCGCGCGGTGAGGACTGGAGCACCCATCAGTGCCAGACCGACATGGTGTTGGCACCGGCAGCGTGCTACCAGCTCTACCCGGCGATGGCGCAGCGCGGCCCCGTGCCCGAGGGCGGCTACACGCTCGACACCGGCGACGCCTACGTGTTCCGCCGGGAGCCGTCGACCGACCCGTCCCGGATGCAGATCTTCCACATGCGTGAGATCGTCCGCATCGGCGATCGCGAGACGGTGTTGGAATGGCGCGCGAGTTGGCGAGCGCGGGCCGAGGACCTGCTGAGGTCGCTCGGTCTCGATCTGGCGCTCGACATCGCTAACGATCCGTTCTTCGGACGAGTCGGTCGCCTGCTCGCCGCGCAGCAACGTGACCAGGAGCTCAAGTGGGAGCTGCTCGCGCCAGTCGCGGGCGACCGCCCCACGGCGATCGCCTCATCGAACTACCACCAGGACCACATGGGCCAGACCTATGACCTGTTGCTCGAGTCCGGCGAGCGCGCGCATACGGGCTGCATGGCGTTCGGGGAGGAGCGCGTGACCCTCGCCCTGTTCGCAGCGCACGGGCTCGACACTCGCGACTGGCCGGCCGAAGTGCGTCACAAGCTGACGCTTGGAGAGGTCGGAGCTCTGGTGTGAGCGAGACCGCGTTTGTTGATGCGCCCGCGGTCGGAGCCAAGTCGCCGCTGACGCTCAGGACGTGCGATCACCGGCCGCACCAGCTGCATGGCGCCGACCACACGTACCTCGAAACCAACTGCTATGCGGACGTCCTAGTCGAGCTGCTCAGTGCCAGAGGCGACGAGCCGCAGGCGATGTTCGGCTTCGTCGTGCGAACCGACTGGGAGGGCGACCAGTTCACGTACTTCAAGCCGCCCGACGCTGATCTGTTCCGGCTCTTCGGAGTCGAGATCCACGAGATGCTTCCGTACAGGACGGTGCCCGAGCACATCGAGCGGCAGCTCAGCCTCGGGCGCACCGTGCTCGTCGAGATCGACGCCTGGTGGCTTCCGGACACGGCTGCGACCAGCTACCGCCGCGGGCATCTGAAGACGACCATTGCGCCGACGCTGATCGACCGGGAGGCGCAGCGTATGCGCTACTTCCACAATGCCGGGCTGTTTGAGCTCTCGGGCGAGGATTACCGCGGCGCTTTCCGGATGCTGCCGCAGTTCACCGACGACGTCATGGAGCCGTTCATCGAGGTCGTCAGGTTTGACGCAGGGACGCGTCTGCAGGGTGCGGCCCTGCGCGCTGAGGCGCGGCGCCTGCTGGCGGGGCACTTCGCGCTGCGACCGGTCCGCAACCCGTTCATCGCGTGGGCGCAGAGCCTGGGCGAAGACCTGCCGCGATTGCTCGCCGGTTCGGGAGAGGACTACCACGCCTATGCGTTCGTCACCGTTCGCATGGTCGGTGCAGCGTTTGAGCTGCTCGGTGGTCACGTCGATTGGCTGTTCGGCGACGAGGGGGCTCGCGCCAAGGCGGCGCTCGACGCGATCGTCGAGGGCTCCAAGACAGTCTCGTTCAGGCTCGCTCGACGGCGGCCGTTCGATCCGGAGCCCGCGGTGGCCGCCATGGCCGCGGCCTGGGAGGAGAGCATCGAAGCCATCGGCTGCCTGCTCGGCTGAGGTGCTGACCGTGGCCGAGCTAAGTACCGGATGGGAGGTGACCTCCAGCGCACCTGGTGCCTGGACGAGGCCTGAGGACATCGTCGGAGCGACCTGGAGCGAGGCCCAGGTGCCAGGGACTGCAGCTGCCGCAGTCGGTTCTCAGGGCCGAGACTTCGACGCAGAGGATTGGTTCTTCCGTACGCGTTTCTCGGCCGCGGAGATCGACGTACGAGCTGTGCTCGAGTTCGATGGCATCGCGACCGTCAGTCAGGTCTTCCTCAACGGCGATCTGATCCTCGAGTCGACCTCGATGTGGGCCACCCACACCGTCGAGGTGACCGGGAGGCTGCTCCATGAGAACGAGCTCGTGATCGCATGCCGGGCGCTGACTCCGCTGCTCGCCGTCTCCAAACGCCCGCGCCAGCGTTGGCGTACGCGTTGGGTGTACGAGGGCAACCTGCGGTGGCACCGGACAATGATCTGGGGCCGCTGCCCCGGACATGCGCCGGGACCGGCACCCGTGGGACCATGGCGGCCAATACGACTGGTCAAGAAACCGAGTTGCGGGATCGAGGAGCTTCGACTCGTGCCACGCCTGGCCGGCGAGGACGGGGTTGTCGGGATCCGTGCCCGGGCATACGGCAGCTTTGGCGCCGCCGAAGCGCTGATCGGCGAGGCCGCGGCCAAGCTAACGCCCGACGAAGACGGATGGCTGGAGGGGGAGATCAGGCTCGCGGCTGCGGAGTTGTGGTGGCCGCATACGCACGGAACTCCGCACCTGTATGAGCTGGCGATCCAGCTCGACGGCGTTGAGGTGGCTCGCCGCCGTGTTGGCTTCCGCTCGCTCGGCTTCGCCCACGACATCTACGAGGACGGACTCGACGTTCACATCAACGGCGTGCCCGTATTCGTCCGGGGGTCCGTCTGGACGCCGATGGATCTGGTGTCGCTCTCATCGACGGACGCCGAGCTGAGGCGCGTGCTTGAACTCGCGCGCGACGCTGGGATGAACATGCTGCGGCTTCCCGGCACGGGCGCGTACGAGTCGCCTCAATTCTTCGACCTGTGCGACGAGCTCGGAATTCTGGTCTGGCAGGACCTGATGTTCGCTTGCCTCGACTACCCCCTGTCCGACCCAGAATTCCTGGCGCAGGCTGAGCGCGAGGTCAGACAGCTTCTGACGTCGCTGAGCGGTCGCCCGAGCTTCGCGGTCCTGTGCGCCAACGACGAGGTCGAGCAGCAGCCCGCGATGCTCGGCCTGGACCCCGCGCTCGGCCGACACGAGTTCTGGGAGGAGACAGTGCCAGCGCTCGCGGCCGAATACGGAGCCGACTGCGCATGCCCGCGCAGCACGCCTGTCGGCGGCGACGTCCCGTTCCACGTCAACCGCGGCATCGCGCACTACTTCGGCGTCGGTGGTTTCTTCCGCCCACTCTCAGACGTGCGGCACGCGGGAGTGCGCTTCACCGCCGAGTGCTTGACGATGGCCCACGTACCAGACAGCGCCGAGCTGCCGACCCACCACCCGGATTGGAAGGCCGGCGTCCAGCGGGACGCCGGCCCCGCGTTTCAGTTGGCTCCGGGCTTCGATTTCGATGACGTGCGCGACTTCTACATGGGGCAGCTGTTCGACGTCGACCCAGTCAAGCTGCGGAGGACCGACCAGGACCGGTACTTCGAGCTTTCTCGCGCCACGTCCGGTGAGGTGATGGCCGAAGTGATGGGGGAGTGGCGGCGGCCGCAATCCCCATGCCGCGGTGCGCTGACGCTGTGGTTGAAGGACATGCTTCCGGGGGCTGGTCTCGGGGTCCTCGAGTACGGAGGCGCACCGAAGGTTCCTTACCATCATCTTCGGCGCGCGCTTGCCCCGACCGCGGTGTGGACCACCGACGAAGGCGTGAGCGGCGTCGCGATTCACGTCGCCAACGACCGCGGCGAGCCGCTGCGAGCGCGTCTGCGCCTGGCGCTCTATCACGACCTCCACAAGCGTGTTGCCGACGCCGAGGAGCTGATCGAGGTCGCACCGCACGGCTGGCTCGAGCGAACGGTCGAGGGCATGCTCGGCCGTTTCGTGGACTCGGCGCTCGCGTTCGGCTTCGGGCCGCCAGGGCACGACACGATCATCGTCAGTCTCGACGCGCTGGACGCGCCGGCCAAGCTGATATCCCAAGCGATTCGGTTCCCGGCCGGACGGCCACTCGGCCGCGACTCTGCCGACCGCACCGGCGTCCGCGTCGCCGCCCAGCCCGAGGCCGACGGCTCGGTGACGATCGCGATCGAGTGCGAGCGGTTGCTGTACGGCGCGTTGCTCGACATCCCCGGCTACGAGCTCGAGGACAACGCGTTCTCGGTCGAGCCGGGGCTCGTCCGCACGATCCGTGGCCAGCCGGCGAACTCGCTTGTGCGTTTCGTCGGCGGGTCGTTGAAGGCCCTCAACCTGAGCGACACCGTCGCGATCCCGCCGCCGCCGACGGACTCGACAACCCGCGAGCGAGTGTCCGTTGCGTCCGCATAGGTCCCAACTGGAACAGGCCGGGTGCGACACCTGCGAGGCTGCGAGTGCCGCGAATCCGGCAGGAACTCCGGTGTGGCTCAACGTGGGCGCGGAGCCGTTGTACGCGGTCGTGCATAGACCCGCGTCCGATCATCGCCGTGACACGGCGGTGCTGATCGTGCCCACCTTCGGCTGGGACGACATGACGTCCTACCGGGCGCGACGAGAGTGGGCGAGGGAACTTGCTGAGGCGGGATTCGAGACGGTTCGCATCGACCTGCCGGGCTCCGAGGAGAGTGTCGGATCACCGCTGGCACCGGGGCGTTACCAATCCTGGATCGACACGGTGATCGAGGTCACCAGCTGGCTGCGCGAGAGCTCAGTGTGCAGCCGGGTTGCGGTGATCGGCATCGGCCTCGGAGGCACGCTGGCGTTACAGGCGATGGCGGCGCGCGCGGTGATCGACGATCTGGTCGTCTGGGCGGTGCCGGCTCGCGGCAGGACCTATCTGCGCGAGGTGCGCATGCACTCCGACCTGATCGCCGGGATGGTGGGGGAGAGCCAGCCCGGGCGATCCGATGGCGCGCTCGAGCTGAGTGGATATCTGATGAGTGCCGAGACAGCGGCCATCCTGAGTGACACGCGGCTGACTGATCTGACTTTTCCTCCGGCGGAGTCGCGTCGCGTGCTGATGCTCGGGCGCGACGCGCGTGGAGTCGACGAGAACCTGCGCCGGCACCTCGAGGGCGCCGGGCTCGAAGTCACCGTGCACGACGCGACCGATCACGAGAAGCTCACCGCGCATCCGACAGCAGGTCAGGTTCCGCGCGAGTCGATAGCCACGACGATCGGGTGGCTGGAGGAGGTAGCCGGGACGACCGCGCGGCCGTCGCTGATTGGAGCAGACGGTGTGTCGGACACGATCACGTTGGAGTACGAGGGCAGGATGATTCGGGAGCGGCTCGTCGAGTACGAGACGAGCGGTGGCCGTGTCGTGGGGATCGTGGCCGAGCCGCTCGAGGGTGAACCAGCAGGCTTCTGTGCACTCGCCGTCAACACCGGCGCGCTCCGGCGGGGCGGACCCAACCGTATGGGCACCGAGCAGGGCCGGCACTGTGCTGCCTGGGGCTGTCCGGCAGCGAGGTTCGACCTGATCGGGATCGGCGACGCGGACGGTCAGTATGTCAATCTCATCGAGCGGACGGAGGCCGACGAGGCACAGACGCTAGCTGTGCTCGTAGAGCTGTGTGACCACCTGCGTGGCGACGGCGTCGCCGATCGATTCCTGGCACTGGGTCTGTGCTCCGGGGCGCGCTGGGGATTCAAGCTCGCACTGGCGGATGCGCGAGTGATCGGCGCGTTCCTCGTGAATCTGCCGAACCTGCGGTGGCAGACGCCGGTTTGGGTGCCGGCGCTCTCAGATGTGCAGCGCGATCCGGGAGAGCTGAGCATGCGCCACAGAATCGGCCAGAGACTGCGCGCGCTGCCTGCGTCGGACCGAGCCTGGGCCGGTTCGGTGACCTGGACCTGTATTCATAAGACTCGTTGGCTCGGCGACTCGGGATATCGAGCCGATCATCGAGTGCTTCGAGCTGCGCTGAGGACTGTCCATCGGCGCGATCTCAGAGTTGAGCTGGTGTTCTCGCTGGGCGAGCCTGTGCATCGCCGCCTGCGCGAGTCGCGGTTACTCACAAAGCTGGAGCGTGGGTGCCCGTCGGTGACGGTCGGAGAGGTACCGACCCGCGATCATGAGGTCCGTCCAACCTGGGTCCGGGACAAGATCATCCCGCGTCTCGACCGCGTGCTCGACGACTGTCAGCGCGCGTCGCTGTCCTGATGGAAGGCGCGGCCTCGCACTCCAAGAGCGGCCTGCGTGCGCGCGTGGGCCGGGGTGCGGCTTGGAGCACGCTCGATGCCATCGTCGGGCGGACCGGGAACTTCGCGCTCGGACTCGTGGTTGCGCGGCTGCTGGACCCGAGGGACTTCGGCATTTACGCGATCGCGCTGGTCGTACACCAGATCGTGTTCAGCATGAGCGACCTCGGGCTGGGGTCGGCACTGGCCCGTGAGGATGAGCAGGGCAGCAAGGCAGCGGCACCGACGGTCGCGACGCTGACGCTGATCTCCAGTGCCCTGCTGGGCGCGATCATGGCGTTCTTCGCGCCGCAGTTCGCGCGCTGGCTGGGCGACGTTCACGCGGCGTCGACGATGCGGGTGATGGCGCTGTCGGTGCCGCTGGCAGGTCTGACGGCGGTTCCGGTTGGAATGTTGCGGCGGGAGTTTCGCATCGAGATCAAGTTCGTCGCCGACGTGACGAACCTGATGGCAAGCGCCGTTGTCGTCATCCTGTTGGCGAGTGCCGGCGCCGGCCCGCTGGCGCTCGCCTGGTCGTTCGTCGCGGGTTGGGTGATGAGCGTGATTGTGTTCATCTTCGGCACACGTGCCTGGTACTGGCCAGGTTGGGATCGCCGGCGCTCGTGGCAGCTGCTGCGGTTCGGCCTGCCACTGACCGGGGCCACCATGCTCCAGTTCGCGATCCAGAACGTCGACTACGTCGCGGTCGGCGCGATCGTCGGAGCGACGCCGCTCGGCTATTACGTCCTCGCCTTCAACATGGCTGGGTGGCCTGAAAACCTGATCTCGCAGGTGATCAACAGCGTCTCCGTTGCCGCGTTCTCTCGACTCCGCGCGATGGGGAGTGACA
This sequence comes from Conexibacteraceae bacterium, assembly GCA_009785395.1. Next base: position 632 of record WQWK01000092.1, on the reverse strand, counting down.
TGGGTAAGGTGATCGCGCAGACCGTCGGTGGCGCCGCGAGGATCACTCTGCCGGTGTGCTTCTTCATGGGTGCACTGGCACACCCGTTGGTCGTGCTCGTGTACGGCAGCAAGTGGGAGCGGGCGGCGAGCGTGCTGATCACGCTGAGCATCATGGGGGCCGCCCGCACGCTGATCTCGGTGTTCAATGACTACCTGATCTCGGCCGGCAGGACGACGGCCTTGCTCATCTCCCAGGTTGTGTGGCTCCCGAGCCTCGCCGTGGCGCTGGTGTTCGCTGTCCACAGCGACGGGATTGCAGGTGCAGGCTTCGCCCAGGCAGGCATCTCCTGGCTCGTCGTCGTGCCCGTGTTTGTTTATCTGGCGCACCTGGATGGCGTCCGCGCTGCGCCCGTCGTCTGCGCGGTAGCCCCGACCTTCTGCTGGGCTGCGGCATGCGCGGCGCTTGCCTGGTTGATCTCGACCAGATTCTCGTCACCGCTCTTCGCCTGCGCGGCCGGTGGCGCCGGCGGGCTGGCGGTGTACCTGATTCCCCACGCCGCGGAGATACGGCGGCAGCTGGAAAAGCTGTTGGCCAAGCGCCGCGCGGCCGCGTCGGCATCGCACTCGGCGTCGGTCCCGGAAGGGCGGACG
>WQWK01000091.1 GCA_009785395.1 Conexibacteraceae bacterium | reverse complement strand
TCGTCGGCGTGACCGCGATCGTGCGCCTGGTGTAAGCGACCCCTGAGAACGCAACGGGGGTGCTGGCCAGCGGGCCAGCACCCCCGTCGTTTGCGTGCTTGCTAGTCGGCTCTAGTTGCCGAAGCCGTTACCGTCGAAGTGCGACGGAACGATCGCCACGCCGCCGTAACGGACGCCGAAGCGCGCCGGGTCGACGGTGCGGAACTGCTCCGCGTTGGCGACGGCCGGGTCATTCGCGCCGAGCGTGTCGGTGATCGCGACGACCTTGTTCGGGTCGCCGCCCTGGTCACCGGAGCCGCTGACCGTGGAGGTCGCCGCGTAGAGGGTGACCGTGCCGTTGCCGTTCACGCGACCGGTGAGGTTGCGCAGGCCGTCGGTGGCGGGGGCCCACGGAAGGCCGGTGCCGACCGTGATGGCGGGCTGCTGAGCCGGAGTGCCACCGTCGGTCTGGGTCGTCGGCACGACCTGGGTCGCGGTGTTGATGCCGGTCGGGTAACCGGGGACCACGTACGGCTGACCGAGGTTCAGACCGTTCTGGAGCGTGTAGTCCAGCGTCCAGGTGCCGTTCACGAGGCTCCACTTCTGGAGTCCGGCCGGGTACGGGTTGGTCGAGCTTGCCTGACCAGCCCCTGCGGTGGCGTCGGTCCACGTGTTGGTGGTCGCGTCGTAGGTGTCGCCGCCATTGCCCTCATCGGCGACGTACAGCGTCGTCGGGTTGGCGAACCAGAGGCCGAACGGGAAGCCGGAGTTCGGCGCCGTCGAGCCAAGATCCGTCGCGGGCGTCGTGCTGAAGCCCTTGAGGATGCAGATCTGGTAATTGCCACCCGCGGCCGGCAGCGGAGCACCGGCGACGGGGAGGCCGCTCGCGTCGTTCGGGCCGCAGGCGGTCCCGGTGGTGTCCAGGAAGTAGACCGTGTTGTCGCCGTTGGAGCCGGAGCCCTTGGTCATGTAGACGACGTTGTTGTAGACCGCCAGACCACGGAAGTTCGTGGTCTTGCCGAGCTTGTCGCTGGCGTTGAGCGTGCCGTACGGCAGCGTGCCGTTGTCATCGAAGCCGCCCAGCGCAACGATGTTCGCGCCCTGTGTCGGGTTCTGGTCCGCCTCGGGCAGGTTCGACTGCGGGTAGTCCTGCATGCCGGTGCTGTTGACGATGCCCAGACCGACCGGATCGCTGCTGAGCAGGTCAGCCACGGTCTCCTTCTTGGGCGGGAAGTTGCCGTTGCCGGCGTTACCGGCGGCGATGTACTGGTTGTCCGCGCTGTCGAGGATCACCGAGCGCTCGTTGTTACCGCTGTAGGAGTTGGTCTCGGTGAAGGTCCACTGGCCCTTGCCGTTGAGGCCCACGGCCACGCGGTAGATGCCGCCGCTGCCGGCGGCGTTGAGGCCGTCGACGTCCGGGTTGCTCGGGTCGGGCACGCCCGGGGTCGACGCGTTGGATGCGTCCACCGATCCGAGCGGGGCCTCGTAGCCACTGAAGCTGAGCTCCTTGCCGTCCGTCGAGAGGCTCAGGCCAAGCTCGGACTTCGACTCGAAGCTGGTGACTGCGTCCTGCGCCGGCACGCGAACCGTGCTCAGCCGCTGGCCGTTCGGGGTCTGGTCCCAGAGCAGGATCGGCGTCTCAACGCCGAAGCTGCCGTCGACCGCGTCGTTGTTGAACACGTACGGGTAGTTGCCGCCCGCGACCGCGTTGAACAGCGAATCCTGCGCCAGCGGGATCGGAGCGAGGGTGTCCGTCTTGTCGCTGTTCAGGTTGTTGGCGTCCGGCAGCTGGGTCACGCCGGCAGTGATGTTGACGCCGTGGCGCGGGAAGACCGTGCCGCTGACGACGAGGCTCCCGGGCACGAGTCGGTGCCCGGACTGCTCGTGAGCGAACGCGTGGGCGCCCGCGGCGGGTGCCGCCGCGAGTGCCGCGGCTGCCGACGCCGCAACGGCGCCGCCCTTCAGGACCCGGGCGCGCCTGCGCGCGGCCCGGCTAGACGACTTGGTTGCCATCCATTTCTCCTCTTTATAGAACTACTTACGGGAACTGCGACCGAGCAAGGTAGAGCCCAGGCGTTACCAGGCTGTAACCGGGTTGTGAATTTAGAAATCTAAGAGGCGTCTTAGATTGGCCGAATCAGCTCCGGCCCACGGTCAGCCGCGGCTGATCAGCAGGATCGCGATCACGATCAGCAGCAGCGCCGTCGGCAGCAGCGCGAGCGGCCCGACGCGGACGCCTCTCAGCTCGCTGCGCATCCGCATCCCGCCGAGGGCGCTACGCAACTTCCGCAGCTGCCCGGTGCGCCAGCCGATGTAGAGCAGCGCGAGCACGATCAGCAGCGTCAGGAACCAGACGGTCGTGTGGTGCGCGTGCATCGGCTAGAGGCCTCTGCGCAGCTGCAGCGGGCGTGCGCGCAGGCTCGCCCACCAGGCGACGGCGATCAGCAGGGCGCCGAGTACGAGCGCCAGCAGTTCGGTGGGAGAGAGGGTTGCCCCCCGTGGGGCAACCCTCTCTCCCACCGAGGCGGAACGCTCAGCGGCCGCGAGCGCCGCGGCCGGGATCGTGTGACCGGCGGCCGCCGCCAGCAGCGGGACCGCCGCGATCGCCGATGTGGCCAGCCGCGGGCCCGCCGCGGGGGCTGGCGCGCGCACCGCCGACTCGGCCGCGGTCACCGCGTGCGGACCGCTGCGCGGCCCGTAGAGGCCGAATCCGTCCGGCATCACGACCAGGACCTGGCCCTTGAAGGCGAAGCTCAGCTCGGCGCCCAGATACTCGACGTACTTGCCCGGCTCGTTCCACAGCGGGGTGGCGGTGCCGAGGTCGCTCTGCGAGGCGATCATCGCGACCCTGATCGGGAAGCCGGCGTGGGCGCTGGCCGCCAGCACGCCCTGCAGCTGCGCCTCGGTCGCCGCCGGCAACGCGAGGTCGACCGGCTGGAAATAGGCGCGGTCGACGAGCACGTCGCTCGCAGGGTCGCCGTCAGCGAACGCGGCGGGCGCGGCGATCAGCGCGAAGCTCGCCAGAATTGCGGAGATGACAGCGGCAATGACAGTCAGGCGCATGAGACCCCAGTCTAGGGTCGCAACGTTGCCGTTGGCTTGGCTCGGGGGCAACTTGGCGATGCTCGCTGGGGCGCTGGCCGGAGCCCTGGCGGCGCTCGCACTGCTGCCCGCCGCGGCCGCGGCCGACGGGCCGGTGACACCGACCGCGACCAACTACGTCGGTCGTGTGACCCACTCCCCCGCCGGCATCGAGGCGAGAGTCACCAACGCCTATCTGAACCTGTGGGTGCAGGTTCGGCCCGGAGCCCACGTGACCGTCTATGACTACCGCGGTGCGCCCTGGGTTCGCTTCCGACCGGGCTCGGTGGCGATCAACAGGAACTCGCAGCAGTACTACCTGAGCCAGACGCCGGTGCCGGCGGTCCCGCCCGCCGGGCTGACGCGCACCACCCCTCCGCACTGGATCACGGTCTCGCACGGACGCGCCTATCAGTGGCGCGAGGGTCGTCTGCACGCGCTCGCGACCGTCGCCCTGGCGCCGGGACAGAGCTTCGCCGGTCACTGGCGGATTCCCGTGAGCGTCGACGGCCGCCGCGGTGAGATCACCGGCGGCATCTGGTATCGCGGGGCCCCGTCGGTCCTGTGGTTCTGGCCGGTGCTCGTGCTGATCGCGTGCGCGCTCGCCGCCTGGCGGGTCGGCTCGCCCGCGCTCGACCGCCGCCTCTCGCGCGGGCTTGCGCTGTCACTGCTGGCGCTGGTCGCGATCGGGATCGGCGCCAAGTACCTGCACGGCAGCCCGAACGTCAGCACCGGCAATGTCGTGCTGCTGCTCCTCACCCTGCTGGTGCTCGGGGCGCTCGCCGGCCGCCTGCTCGGCGCCCGGCCCGGCGGGGCGCTGTTGCTGGCCACGGCGGCGATCGCACTGTGGGCCGGGCTGACGCTGCTGCCGGTGCTCACGCACGGCTACGCGCTGGTGGCCTTGCCGATCTTCCTCGTGCGCGTGATCGCGGCGGTGCTGCTCGGTGGCGCCTGCGCCCTGGCGCTGTTCGGTGTGCGGATGCTGGATCGTGTCGCGGCATGAGACGGGCGTCGATATTCCTCTGCCTCGCCGCCACGCTGGGCCTCGCCGGGTGCGGGTCCGGCTCCGTACCGGTGGCGAAGCAGCGGCGAGCCACCGGAGGCATCCCGCCCGGATTACTTTCGGAGGCCCGGCCGATCGGCCGCGGGCCGCGCTTTCAGCCGCCGCTCTCGGGACCGGTTCCGGGCGACTGCCTAACTCGTCTCGGACGGCGTGAGCAGGCGCACATCGAGTTGTTCGGCGCCAACCGCGTGGTTCTGCTCGCGGCCGGAATCGGAACGCGGGCGCCCCGGGAGTTCAGCGACGGGCGGCTTGTGCGCGCCGCCTGCTTCGGTGACCTCGTGACGCTCGACCCGACCGGCACCGTGTACTTCCGCCCCGGCACGCGGTTGACCGTGGGCGACCTGTTCACCGCCTGGGGCCAGCCGCTCACGACGACGCGGATCGCGTCGTTCAGCGGCGGCGGACGGGTGCGTGTCTACGTTGACGGCCACCTGCGCCCGGGGTCGCCGCGGGCGGTGCCGCTGAGCGCAGACGCGGAGATCGTGCTCGAGGTGGGGCCGCGCGTGCCGCCGCACAGCCGTTTCACGTTCCCGCGGCGGCCCTCGCCGGAGCTGCGCTGAGGACGCAGGGCGGTGGCTACGCTGCCCATGTGAATGCACTGACGACCGCCGGGCGAGCGGCTCCGCCACAGGAGCGCAGCAACCACCGCTGGCTGGTGCTCGGCATCTGCTGTATGAGCCTGCTGATCGTCGGGCTCGACGCGACCATCGTCAACGTTGCGCTGCCTGCGATCCATCGCTCGTTGCACGCCTCGCTCTCAGGCCTCCAATGGATCATCGCCGCCTACACGCTCGTGCTTGCCAGCCTGCTGATGCTTGGCGGGTCGACGGCGGACCGACTCGGGCGCAAGCGCATCTTCCAGACCGGCCTGATCGTCTTCGTGATCGGCTCCGCCGGCTGCGCCGCCGCGCCGAGCCTCGGTGTACTGGTCGCGGCCCGTGCCTTCCAGGCGGTCGGCGGCGCGATGCTGAACCCCGTCGCCCTATCGATCGTGCGCAACGTCTTCACCGACCCCAGGGAGCGCGCGCAGGCGATCGGGGTCTGGGGCGCGATGATCGGCATCAGCTTCGGACTGGGGCCGGTACTGGGCGGCGCGTTCGTTGACACGATCGGCTGGCGTTACGTCTTCCTGGTGAACGTGCCGGTCGGGCTGCTCGCGTGCCTGCTGACGGCGCTCTATATCCCGGAGTCGCGCGCAGCCCGCGCACGACGCGTCGACCCGGTCGGGCAGGTGCTCGTGATCACCGGGCTCGCGTCGCTGACCTACGCGATCATCGAAGGTCAGAACGACGGCTGGACCTCGGCGACGATCATCGCTCTGTTCGCCGTCGCGCTGGCGGCGTTCTCGGCCCTGATCCCGTACGAACTGCGGCGGCGGGAGCCGCTCGTCGAGGTGCGCTTCTTCCGCAGCGTCCCGTTTTCGGGGGCCGCCGCGATCGCCGTCTGCGTGTTCGGAGCGTTCGGCGGCTTCCTGTTCCTGAACACCCTGTATCTGCAGACCGTGCGCGGATACTCGGCCTTCGAGGCCGGGCTGTGCACGCTGCCGCTGGCCGTGATGACGATGATCCTGCCGCCGTTCGCCGGCCGCTACGTCGCCCGGCACGGCACTCGCAGGCCCCTGCTCGTCGCCGGCGTGGCCCTGTTGATCGCACCGCTGCTGCTGACAAGGCTCACCCCAGACACGCCGCTCTGGTTGATCCTCCTCTCCTACATCATCTTCGGGCTGGGCTTCGGGCTGGTCAACCCGCCGATCACCACCACCGCGATCTCCGGCATGCCCGCCGCCCAGGCCGGCGTCGCCGGGGCGATCGCCTCGACGAGCCGACAGGTGGGCTCAACCATCGGGATCGCCCTCGCGGGAGCGCTCGCCGGCGCGACTGCGACCGGACGGATTGACTCGAGCTTTGCCGCCGCCACCCATGCGGGCTGGTGGCTGATGGTGGGATTCGCCGCCATGGTGTTCATCATCGGCGCAGTGACCACCACCGGCTGGGCGCATGGAACCGCGCGGGCAACGGCAGCACGCCTCGCAGACGAGGGCGCCATCAACCAGTAGCCACCCCACCAGAAGCCACCCGTGCAACTCCCGACCCTCGCGCCGACCCTCCGGGGATATAAGCGTGAGTGGCTCACGCCCGACCTGCTGGCGGCGGTCACGCTGCTGGTGATCGCGGTGCCGGAGCAGCTCGCGACCTCCCGCCTCGCCGGCATGCCGCCGATCACCGGCTTCTACGCGTTCATCGCCGGCAGCCTGCTGTTCGCGCTGCTCGGCACCAGCCCTCAGATCTCGGTCGGCGCCGACTCGACGATCGCGCCCCTGTTCGCCGCCGGGATCGGCGTGTTCGCGACCGCCGGCAGCAGCCGCTACATCGATCTGGTCGGCCTGCTCGCGGTGATGGCAGGGCTGATCGTGGCAGCCGTCTGGCTGCTGCGGCTCGGCTGGATCGCGGAGTTCCTCTCGCGGCCGATCATCGCCGGGTTCCTCGCCGGTGTCGGGGTCGTGATCGTGGTCCACCAGCTACCCGACCTGCTCGGTGTCGCGGGCGGCGGCAGCTCCACGCTCGGACGCCTCCAGCACGTCGCCGACGAGCTGCACGCGACCAGCGGCTGGACGCTGGCGATCGGGATCGGCGTGTTCGCCGTGACGATGACCGTCGAGCGCTTCAGCCGCCGGGTTCCCGGGGCGCTGATCGCGCTCGTGACCGCGACGGTGCTGGTCGCGGTCTTTCAGCTCCAGGACCACGGCGTCGCGATCCTCGGCCACATCGCGCACGGACCTCCGCGACTCGGCCTCAGAGGCCTGTCGGTGCAAGCGCTCGGTGAGGTCGCGCCCGTGGCCGCGCTCATCGCGCTGGTCATCGTCATCCAGTCGGCGGCGACAACCCGGGCGTTCGAGCCCGGACCGAGCGCGCCGGCAGGCTCAAGCGCGCTTGCTGCCGCCCAGCCAGACGTAGGTCGCGACCTGCTGGCGGTCGGAGCCGGCGGCATCGTCGCCGGGCTCACCGGCTCCTTCCCCTTGAACGCCAGCCCGGCGCGGACGGCAGCGGTCGCGCAGGCGGGCGGGCGCACCCAGCTCGCGGGCTTGGCTGCGGGACTCGCCGTGATCGCCCTGATTCCCGCGGCCGGCGTACTCCAGGATGTGCCCGTCGCGGCACTCTCTGGCGTCTTGCTGTTCGTCGCCACCCGGCTCGTGCACATCGACGAGCTGCGCGCGATCGCGCGGTTCGACAGGACCGAGTTCGCGCTCGCGCTCGTCACGCTGCTGACGGTCGCGCTGCTCGGCGTCGAGCAGGGGATCGGTGTGGCCGTGGCGCTCGCGATCCTCGACCGCACGCGGATCAGCGCCCACCCGCACCTGCATGTCCTCGGGCGCATCCCCGGTACCACGAGCTGGGCTCCGCTCTCGGCTGAGTC
>WQWK01000090.1 GCA_009785395.1 Conexibacteraceae bacterium | reverse complement strand
CGGTCACGACTCGATCTCCATCGGTTGCGGCTGCTGGGCGGCGTGCGGATGATCGGGCCCTGCATAGATCTTCAGCTTGGTGAGCTGCTTACGGGCGAGGCGGTTGCGGGGAAGCATCCCCTTCACCGCGATCCGGATGACCTCCTCCGGGCGACGCTCGAGCATCTCGCTGAGCGTGCGGGACTTCAGTCCGCCCGGGTAACCCGAGTGGCGGTAATAACGCTTGTCCTCGAGCTTCTTGCCCGTGACAGAAATCTTCTCGGCATTCACGACCACGACAAAGTCGCCCGTATCGATATGGGGCGTGTAGGTCGGCTTGCGCTTTCCGCGCAGCGCGTCGGCGATCTGGGTCGACAGGCGACCGAGCGTCTGCCCGGTGGCGTCGACGATCAGCCAGTTGCGCTCACGATCAGTTGGTTTGGCTACGTATGTCTTCATGGCGTGCGTTTAGGCCGCGCGGATGCGCGGGATTGATCATGGTAGACGATCGCCTGGCGAAACCGCCGGACGGCATCTGGACCCGCCTGGGGGCGCCCGTTCCGCGGCAGGTACTCCCTGGTACCTGCCTTGCGAAACGGTCTTCCCAGCCGCGCCCAGCTACTCGCCGGACGGCTCGCCAGCTACTCCCACTCGATCGTGCCCGGTGGCTTCGAGGTTATATCGAGGACCACCCGGCCGACGGGCCGAATCTCGTTGATCATCCTGCTGGCAATCTGCTCGAGCAGGTCGTAGGGCAGCCGCGCCCAGTCGGCCGTCATCGCGTCGGCAGACGTGACCGCGCGGATGGCGATCACATTCCCATAGGTGCGCTCGTCGCCCTGAACGCCGACGGCGCGGACGTCGGGGAGCACGCAGAACGACTGCCACAGTTCGCGGTAGAGGCCGGCCTTGCGGATCTCATCCTGGAGGATCGCATCGGCCTCGCGCAGCACATCGAGCTTCTCCTTTGTGACCTCTCCGCCGACGATGCGGATCGCGAGCCCGGGCCCCGGGAAGGGCTGGCGCCAGACCAGGCGCTCCGGCATGCCGAGCTCGGCGCCGACGGCGCGCACCTCGTCCTTGAACAGCGTGCGCAGCGGCTCGACCAGCTCGAACTCGATGTCCTCTGGCAGCCCGCCGACGTTGTGATGGGACTTGATCGTCGCCGTACCGTGGCCGCCCCCGGACTCGATCACGTCGGAGTAGAGCGTGCCCTGCACCAGGAACTTGATGCCCTCGAGCTTGTCGGCCTCCTCCTCGAAGATGCGGATGAACTCGTTGCCGATGATCTTGCGCTTCCGCTCCGGGTCGGTCACACCCGCCAGCTTCTGCAGATAGCGCCCCTGCGCGTCGACGGCGATCAGCGGCACGTGGAAGTGGTCGCGGAAGGTGGCGACCACCTGCTCACCCTCGTTCTTGCGCATCAGCCCGTGATCGACGAACACGCAGACCAGCCGGTCGCCGATCGCCTGGTGGACGAGCAGCGCCGCGACGCTCGAGTCGACCCCGCCCGACAGGGCGCACAGCGCACGGCCGTCCCCGACCTGCTCACGGATGCGCTCGACCTGCTCCTCGATCACCGAGCGCGCGCTCCAGCTGCCGTCGGCTCCGGCGATGTCGATCAGGAAGTTGCGCAGCACCTGCTGGCCGTACGGCGTGTGCACGACCTCCGGGTGAAACTGGATCCCGTAGATGCCACGCTCGTCGGACTCGATCGCAGCGACCGGCGAAGCCGTCGACGAGGCGAGCGCGTCGAACCCCGGGGGCGGCGCGAACACCGTATCGCGGTGCGACATCCAGCAGGCCTGTTCGTCAGGCGTGTCGGCCAGCAGCCGGCCGTGGTCGTGCACGGTCAGCTGCGAGCGCCCGTACTCGCCGGTCTCGGCGCCCTCGACGGTGCCGCCGAGCTCGCGAGCGATCAGCTGCATGCCGTAACAGATGCCGAGCACCGGGATGCCGAGCTCGAGCAGGCGCGGGTCCAGCTCGGGCGCACCGTCCTCATAGACCGAGGCCGGCCCGCCGGACAGGATCAGGCCGACCGGCCGGCGCCGCACGACCTCCTCGGGCCCGACGCTGTACGGCAGCAGTGTCGAGAACACGCCGCACTCACGTACGCGGCGTGCGATCAGCTGCGAGTACTGGCCGCCGTAGTCGAGCACGACGACTTCCTGGTTGGCCACGGCGTCGCCGGCGATCAGCGGATCGCCGGCTCCGAGCACATCGTCTGACTCAGTCAGGGACACCGACGGTGGCGGTCCCGCCCCGGGCGCCCATGCCGACGGACTGCTCGCGCTGGAGGTGCTTGCCCTCCGTCTGCAGGGACGGCGCGACCATCAGCTCGGCGCGGTTGAACTCGGCGATGTCGCGGTACCCGCATGTGGCCATCGAGGTCCGCAGCGCGCCCATCAGGTTGAACGTGCCGTCGTTTTCACGCGCCGGGCCCTTGACGATCTCCTCGAGCGTGCCGTTCGGCTTGGTGGCGACGCGCGTGCCGCGGGGGAGCGTCGGGTGGAAGGTGGCCATCCCCCAGTTGAAGCCGCGTCCCGGTGCCTCGTAGGCGCGGGCCAGGGCGGAGCCGAGCATCGCCGCGTCGGCACCGCAGGCGATCGCCTTGGCGATGTCGCCGCCGTTGCGCATGCCCCCATCGGCGATCACGCGCACGTAGTCACCGGTCTCGAGCATGTGCTGCGAGCGGGCGGCCGCGACGTCGGCGATCGCCGTCGCCTGCGGGACGCCCAGGCCGAGCACGCCGCGGGTCGTGCAGATCGCGCCGGGGCCGACGCCGACGAGCACGCCCGCGGCCCCGGTGCGCATCAGGTGCAGGCCCGTGTGGTAGGAGGCACAGCCGCCGACCACGACCGGGATCGGCGAGAGCTCGCGGATGAATTCCTTCAGGTTCAGCGGTGGCCGGTTCGTGTCCTTGGACACGTGCTCGGCGGAGACGACCGTGCCCTGGATCACGAGGATGTCGAGCCCGGCGTCGAGCGCGGTCTCGTAGTGCTTGCGCACCTGCTGCGGTGTCAGCGACGCGGCCGCGACCACCCCGTGTGACTTGATCTCCTTGATCCGCTGTGCGATCAGCTCGGGCTTGACCGGCTCGCGGTAGATGTCCTGGAGCTCGCGGGTGGCGATGTCCTTGGAGAAGGTCGCGATCCGGGCGAGCTGCTCATCGGCGTCCTCGTAGCGGCACTGGATGCCCTCGAGGTTGAGCACGGCGAGGCCGCCGAGCTTGCCGAGCGCACCGGCCGTGGCCGGAGACACGACTCCGTCGAGGGCGGCTGCCAGCAGCGGCAGCTCGAAGCGGTACGGACCGAGTGTCCAGCTGATGTCGACGTCATCGGGGTCACGCGTCCGGCGTGACGGCACGATCGCTACGTCGTCAAAGCCGTAGGCCCGGCGGGCCTTCTTCCCACGTCCAATTTCTACTTCCATCAGCGCATCCTAGAAGGTCGAACGGATGACAAGGTGAACCCCACTTTCGGCGAGAAAGGTGACCCGCGAGGGCGGCGGCCAGCGGGCTGGATTTACCTTAGCAGCGGGCGGTTTCCGCCCCTGCCGTCACTTTGAGACGACCGCTCGGTGTTCAAACCTTCGCGGGCAGTTCGACGCGCTCCGCGACGACACCCTCGAGCAGCCGCTCGACGGTCGGCGGGTCGAGCACCCCGGCGCCGACGTGCTGGGTCGACTCCGCCCCGCAGGCGACGCCGAACCGCAGGCACTCGACCGGCTCCTTGCCGGTGTAGCGCGCTGCGACGTAACCGGCCAGGAACGCGTCGCCCGAGCCGATCGGCGAGTGCGCCTCCAGCGGCGCGATCGAGACGCGGTACAGGGTGTGGCCCCCATCCTCGCGCACATGGGCGTAGCAGCCGTCGGCGACCGTCATGATCGCATCGGCCGGTCCCTGACGGGTGATCTCGACGACGGCGCGGGCGCGGTCATCGGCACCGCCGAACTCGTGCCCGGCGAGTTCCTCGGCCTCGATCTCGTTCGGCGAGACGACGTCCGCCTCCGCGCGCACCGCCAGCTTCAGCGGCTCGCCGTCGGTGTCGACCACCGTCAGCACACCGAGCTTGCGCACCGAGCGGATCAGCTTCGCGTATGTGTCGGGCTCGAGCCCCCGCGGCAGCGTCCCCGCGAACACGCAGACGCTGGCGCCGCGCGCCAGGTAGAGCAGCTTCTGCTCGAACAACTCGAGCTCGCGCTCGGATACCGCCGGCCCGCGCTCGTTGATCTCGGTGTGGACCCCGGTTGTCGGGTCGAGCACCGCCATGTTCGTGCGCGACTCCTCGCGGATGCGGACGAAGGCGTTGAGGATGGCCTCGTCGCCCAGTGCCTCGACGATCCGCGTGCCGGTGGCGCCGCCGACGATCCCGGTCGCGATCACGGGCTGGCCGAGCAGCTTCAGCGCGCGCGCGACATTCACGCCCTTGCCGCCGGGAATCGTCCGCTGGTCGACGCTGCGATGCCTGCGTCCCGGGGTGAAGCTCGGCACCTCCAGCGTTCTGTCGAGGGCAGGATTGAGAGTGACGGTGATGATCATCGCTTCTGCAACCTGGTGGCCAGGGCTCGGGGTCGGCGCCGCCGTTCCGCGACGGCGACGGCTGCGCCGACGATCAGCAGCGCGACCAACAGGAGCGTAATCGGTCGCATCAGCAGGTGCCCAACTTTTGTGAGCTCGGACACCGCCGGCAGCCGCCTGCCGAGGATCAGCGGGATTTGGACGGACGGCCGCCCGCGCACGGTCACGCGCAGATCGCCCACGACCGTGCCCTTGGCCATCGGAGGGGAGAGCCGGTGCAGCCGGCCGACGACCACGCGCACGGGCTCGTCGCGCGCGAGCACGGTCTGATAGCCGCGCTCGGCCACGATCAGCGCCGGCCGGGACTCGTACTCGACGGACCGCTCCGCGAACCTCTCGCCGGCCCGCACCGGCCGCACCGGCTCGAAGGTGGCGAAGCCCCAGTTGAGCAGCGCCAGCGCGTTCGCATCACGTGCGGCCTCGCTGGCGGTGCCGAGCACCGACGCGGTCAGTGTCAGTCCGTGGCGCCTGCCCTGCGACACGAGCACGTAGCCCGCGGCCGCCGTATGTCCGGTCTTGATCCCGTCGATCCAGGGGACCTTGCCGACGAGCAGGTCGGTGCTGACCACATGCCGCCGATAGCGGCCGCTGGTGAGCGTCGCGTGGGAAAGCCGCACGGTGTGCCTGAAGAACGGCCAGTGCGCCATCAGGTACTGGCCCAGACGCACGAGATCATCGGGGCTCGAGTAGTTCCCCGGGGTGTCGAGTCCGCTCGGCGTCGTGTAGTGCGTGTGGCGCAGGCCGAGGGCACGCGCATCGGCGTTCATCATCGCCAGGAAACGCGCGATCGAGCCCCCGCCGACGTTGTAGGCGAGGTCCTCGGCCGCGTCGTCCGCGCTCGGCAGCAGCAGCGCGACGAGCAGGTCGTGCACGGTCATACGCTCGCCCGGGATCAGCCCGATCTGCGAGTCGGCTGAGCTCGCGGTCCAGTCGTTCTGGGTGAACACGGTGTTCAGGTTCCTGACGTGCTGGAGCACGACCAGCGCGGTCATCATCTTGGTCGCCGAGGCGATCGGCAGCTGAGCGTTGCCGTTGCGGCTCCAGAGCGGCGTATCGCTCCCCTGCACGAACAGGCTCGCGCCCGTCACGGCCAGCGGCGGCGCCGTCACCGCCCGCGCGCTCACCGTCCGGGCCTTCACCGCCCGAGCGTTTACCACCTGTGCCGCACCCGCTGGCGCAGCACCACATACGAGAGCCGTCAGCAGGACGGCCAGCCACGACACGGCACGCTTCATCGCGCCGATGGGACCAACGCCCAGGTTTGCTCGCGCAGACGCGCTGCCTCGCGGCGGGCGGCCTCCGCCGCACCGCCGCCGGTCATCCGGCCGGCATGCACGATCCCGCGTGACACAGCGACGATTCCCGCTCCAGTCCCCATACTCGTGCTGAACACCGGGGCGAGGTCATCGATGCGGCCGCCCTGGGCGCCGACCCCCGGCAGCAGGAACACCGCGTGCGGCATCAGCTCCCGCAACCGACGCAGATGGTGCGGCGCGGTTGCGCCGATCACGGCGCCGACATCGGCGAGGCCGGAGTCCCCGACGCCGTCCGCGCCCAGCTCGGCCACCATCCGTGCGGCGGCATCGCTGACGCTCCCGCCAGCACCGCCGTCGGCGCCCGCATCCAGTCCACCGGCGAGCGCGCGGTCCTGAAGCTCGGCCGCCCCCGGGTTCGAGTTGCGCACGAGCACGAACAGTCCGGCGCCGGACTCGCGTGCCGCCGTCACGAACGGCGCGAGCGAGTCACGGCCCAGCCAGGGGCTGACCGTCATCGCGTCCACGCCGAGACCCGGGATCGGACCGAACGGACTCGGCGTCTCGCCGAGAAAGGCCTGCGCATAGGCGCGGGCGGAGACATCGACGTCGCCGCGCTTGGCATCGGCAATCACCAGCAGGCCGGCCGCCCGCGCGCGGTCGACGACCTCCGCCAATGCTTCCCAGCCGGGTGCGCCAAGACGTTCGAAGCACGCGACCTGCAGCTTGGCGGCCACGCACTCGTCTGCCACCGCATCGAGCACGAGGCCGCAGTGGGCAGCGACGGCGCGCGCGGCCGCAGTTGCGGGTGGGGTCGGCGTACCGCCGACCCCACCCGCAAGCTCAAGCGCATGCGGCCATAGGTCCGCCGGGTCGGGGTCGAGGCCGAGCACCAGCTGCGACTGGCGTCGCGCCACGAACCCGGCCAGGCGGTCCCCAAAACTCTCCGCGGTCACATGCGGAAAGTTAGCTGCTGGGGGTCCGTCCCCAAATATCTGTCCATTCGAGGTGCCCCTGCTGGCGTCGGGCGGCGTCCTCGTCACCTCGCGTGGCGCTGCCACGCGTCGGCTCCTGCGTCCTTGCCCGCCATCCAGCAGTGACACCTCTCGGTGTCCAGGCTATTTGCGGGACGGACCCCTAGTTGACCGACTTCTTGAGCGCGGCACCAGCTGTGAACTTCGGGACCTTGGTGGCCGCGATCTGGATCTTCTCGCCGGTGGCCGGGTTGCGACCCTCACGCGCGGCGCGGTCCGAGACGCTGAACTTCCCGAAACCGGAGAAGACCACGTCGCTGCCTCGCTTGAGGGCGTCCTCGATCGTCTCCAGAACCGCATCGACCGCCTCAGACGCGTCCTTCTTGCTCAGTCCGGCGCGGTCGGCGACCTGGTCGATGAACTCGGATTTCGTCACTTCGCTCCTCCTTCGAGGTGGTAGGAAACGCCGAAACTAACACGGTTTGCGGACGACCGGACCTGCTGGCATGCTCAAGATCATGCAATTAGGGCGCCTGGCCTGGCTGGTCACGACGATCGTCTGCCTGCTCGCGGCCGTGGTCGTCCTGGTCGACGGATACAAGGGTTACGCGGCCGTCGCCTTTGCCGTCGCGATCTCGGCTGCGATCAACCTTTTTTAGGGGCTTGCGCCGCTCCGACGCCGCGGAACCCGATCTCGTGCTGCCCCGGGCGCACCTGGTCCTCGGGCTCGAGGTGGATCAGCACGTCGGCGCCGCCCAACTCTGACGCGATCTGGTCCTTCAGCGCATGGGCGGTGCT